>JAGMDP010000071.1 GCA_023128635.1 Candidatus Heimdallarchaeota archaeon
AAAAAAACTTTTTTTGCACTAATTCTTGAAATTAATTAACAATTTCAAAATCCTAGCAATATCTGATCTCCCAATTTGTTTATTTTTGTTATTCCGATTCATTCTTTCAACTGGTTTTGTTAAATGCCGATGAGCGATTATTGGCGGCAAATATTCTTTTATGGAAATTTTTCTAGGCAATTCTTTTTCTATTTGTTTTTTCTCTCGATAAACTGCTGAACATTTTTGGCATTTAAATCCTTTATTTTTCCCTGCTGACTTTAAACGAGCACCACATTTCTCGCAGAATGGATTTTCATAAATGAAGTGTTTTACTAATGAGTTAACTCTCAATCGCTCGATATTAATTGTCATTGGATGATTCTTTCCGGCAGGTCTAACTCCACCAAAGACTGTGACCTCATCTCCAATAGTTAAATTACTTAATTCTCCTCTAAATTTCTTAGTAGGTTCATAAGCTGCACAATCGATTTCGTTTGTGTCATCTCGAATTGAAAAAATAAGATGGCTGCCTTCTATATACTGGGGATTTTTACTCATAGTCCCATGAACTATTACTGAGAGATGTGGTTTCAATTGATTGATTAGAAACTCCTTAGTGAAATGTTGATTTGTATGTTGATTCGTTCTATAAACCATTAACATAGCAATTTCTTCTAGTGGTTTCACTAAACTCCAAGCTTTCATTACTTCTGCGAAGGTTTCACCTCTAATACCTGAAAAAACTGGGTCTGCTCCACGAGGTGTAATCATAACGGAATTGTATTCATAATCCACATTACTAAACGTAAGAGGTGTTGCCTTATCTGCTACAAGAATACTTTCGCGATCAATCATTCTTTTTGTACCAAAATTTTTTGCTGTTCGATATGCAAGATGTTCATATGTGAAATCATCCTCTAAGGGATTACCAATAGCTCCAAGAGCACCAATAATACCTCTACCATTACCAAATTTAATCAAATCAACATTTGCAAGTGAGTTAAATTCCTCTGCTTCAGGAATAGCGATGACGTCCCACATTGCTCTCTTAGAGAAATGCTTTACTTCCTTAGGAATAGTATTGGATACAAAAGCAATGCCCGGATTTGTGTTCTCATCCTCTAACCGAGACAATTTCTTAACAGTTTTAATAACAACTTCTCGAACAACCTCTAGATCAGAGTTATCTCCCTCTATTCGAATAGCAATAGCTCCATTACCTCTGGTTTTATGAGGGATGTTGGGATTCAATCGGATAAGATTTGGAAAATCAATAAAATCAACTTGATCAAAAATTTCGTGAACAATAAGGGTAGCTAAATGAGTAGTACAAGAACCTTTGAGTGAATCAGTATCATCAAAAGCAATATGGAGCTCTTTTTTCATTTTAGCGAATCCTCAATAAGCTCCAAAAGTCTAATTGATTATTTAAGTTTGTTTTACTTTGAATCTTTTTCTTCTTTATCTAAAGATTGTGATTCTTTACTAACAGCAAGATGTTGATGATATCGTGCAGCAGGCGAACTAATGACTCTCCCTTTATCTCTGTATTGCTCTGCTTTGGTTGTTTCAATTGCTGCAAGTAAAACTTCCTTAACTTTATCGAGTGTCTTCTTACCAATAATTCGATTTGCCCCTACGTCGAAATGCTTCATAAGAATTTTCTTGTCGAGTTCTGGTGGGATGAAATCTTCACCAAACATAATATTGAGATCATTCAAGGTTATTTTTTCAGCCAATGAGAATCACCTATTTGCGATTTGATTAGGAATTCTTATGTAACATTTGCTTTTATAAAAATTAGTATTACAGCATTAGATTGAGTAAAGGCAAAAAAATACTATCTACTTTTTCTCATATTTTTATAGGCAAGAGCAATATCCCGATCCTTTATGGTTTTTCTATTAGCAAATTTTGCAAGATCTGCAGCATCTAGTGCAAGCTCCTCAGCCACTTCGGTGAGAACATCCCGTAGTTCTTTAGCAGCACTTTCACTAACAAGCAAATTGGTAGTTTCTTTGATAACACGCTCAATAGGAGCTAATGGGAATTCAGTTTTGCTTCGTCTAGACATTTCAATTCAACTCAAGAAGTTATGAATTAAAAACTACTTCTCCGGTGAAATCAAATAAAGAAAATTACTATATAAGGTTTTTTAATAAAAGGTTAATTTTGTCGGGATGATTTCCGAAATGCTCAAAGGAAAAAGAGTTTAAGCAAAAAAGAAACAAGAAGAGGAATCCTAGAAAAGACCTAGAAGTCCTATCTTCAAGATAGATAAAACAATAACACCTGCTAATAGCAAAGCTATTGTAATACTGGAAATTATTAATGCTGCTTTATTAGTCTCATTCTTACCTTCATGTTTTCGAGCAGAAATAGACAAGATAAATCCAAAAATGCTTACAACGATGAATAATACTGAACAGAGACCTACAATGGATACAGTCAAAGCTAATTTTGAATCGCTTTGTGCAAAATCTTTTGTTTTGTCTGTTTGACTAGCAATGATAGCTTTCTTATCAAGTTCATGATCTAAAGCTGTATCTGTACTACTAGCTTCAAATGCTCCACTTGGAGTAGGAGATAAATCTACCCAATCCACATTGTAGAAACTTCTTTGAGCATCTATTAGTCCCCGCTGCCACCATTTTGTACCTGCAGGAAAACGCTGCCGACGAATGGGTACGATATTGTTAGCTATTGTCCGGATAAACCATTCCAGGGAGAGTATATAGCCAATTTTTTCCCAAAGCCAAAGACCCAGAGAATAGACAGCAAGTGTGAGAAGCATTATTACGATCATTCCACCCCACAGAGGTTTTTGATAATGCGTTCCAAATGCAACTAGCGAAACAATTTCCCAAAGAATGAAGAAAATCCATTGGTTGTTGTAATTTGAAAAAGCAACTGTGCCAAAACGTCGAATGATCTTCGTTCGATTAGCGAATTTATAACTAGTACCTCGGAACTCAACCAATCTCAACAAAACGGCAACAAGTATAATGCTGAAACCATTTACACCCATAAATTGACCTAGCCACGAGAGAGGTGGAATTGGAAATGAATAATTAGGATTATCCGCAGAAAGATAACGATGAGAACCAAATTCTAAGTAAAGATCAAAGGCATTGTCAAAACCAGCAGCTCCACCTTGAATAAAAACATTAGCGAACACAGCAATAAGACCAATTACTCCTGCAATAAACATTCCAAGGCCGACTAAAAACAACCTTCGCGGGAATTTTTGACTAATTTCTTCTTTTGGTTTAGATAACACAATACCAATTATACTACCAACAAAAGAAATTGCTAGATAGGGGAACAACGGTTCTATATAACCTGATAAAACATTTAGAAACGGCGTTCGGAAAATTTCCCAAAAAGTTTCCGTTCCAATATACGGTAAACCTAAGCGGTGACCACTTGGGAATGTTCCAAATGGAAATCCAGGAACTATTCTACCAATTACCCACCAAACTGGTTGAGTTAAAGCAACAATAGAAACAGCCAAAACAGCATAGGCTATGATAAGATTACGTCTATTTTTCCAATTGCCTTTCAAAGATAATAAACCTTGAACAATGCCATTGAAGATCAAGCACCAGGCTATTGTATGTATTGTTTCAAAAGTATTCCAACGCCAACGTGGCATAGTCACGTCTGTAAGTCCAACGTCATTTAGATTTTTGAAGAAACTACCTGCTAAACCGCCATAACCAGTGATACCTTCACAGATCATAGCGAAAGCGAGTAAGAGAACTCCCCCAAAAATCTGTTTGAAAACTAAACTTCTGATTCTACTACCACGTTCTAAATCACGATACATGCTAATCATATTACTTGCAGATGAAATGAGCAAGAAGAAACCTGCTAACCCACCAAAGAACGGGGCAAAGAACAATACTACAAGTGCAATCATCGGTTGATCATTCATAACGGATTGTAACTGTCCAATATCTAGGACGTTTTGAAGAACATGTAGAGTTAACATCAAGAGAATTGCTATTCCTCGTGCGAAATCCAAAGTAATAAATTTTCTAGGAGCTTTTCTTTTAGTCTCATTAAGAGTTACATTTACTGCCAATTGAATACCCCGCTACATATTTTGTAAAACTAATTTTGAATAATCCTAACACTTAAAATTCTTTTGAGGATTCACGACAAAAATCAGTCTTCTTTCTTTCTTTCAATAATCATTAAAATACTTACTAATTCTTACAGCATTTATTTAAAACTCTCTGGACTTCACAGTTATAAAGAAGAAGTGTTTTTTGTGTCTCCTAGATTTTGGAGAACTTTTTTTAGATAAAATATTTAAACTAGGAAACTTTTCGTATAATTTATGATGAATAAGAATTTCCTTCGTATTACTGGAGTTGCAAATATAGTATCTGCTGTATTATTGTTATTATTTTGGTTTTTATATGCAATTCTGTTGCCTTTAAACGAAGTTCCCACAAATTATCATTTATTGATTCTTGATACAAATTGGCTTCTCGTAAATATTCTAGGGGTTTTTGGATTTGTTTTAGCTTTAGTTGGTATTTTAGGGCTATTCTTTAAACAATATAATGAACTAACATGGTATGGAGTAGTAGGTTTCTTGATAACTTTTGTAGGACAGGTATTCTACAATGCTGGTATATATTATGAAACCTTTATTTGACCGATTCTTGCAGCAAGTGATCCTACTCTAGTTGAATTATCTACTGGACCTATTTATTCTAATCCAGTCTTTTTTGCAATGCAAATGGTTGCAGGTACTATGTATGCTGTAGGCTTTCTTAT
The DNA here is from genome assembly GCA_023128635.1 of Candidatus Heimdallarchaeota archaeon. The sequence continues at coordinate 4,774 of JAGMDP010000071.1, forward strand.
TTTTGCAATCTCAGCTTTTAGGAGTAAGGGATTTTCTACTCGACCCACTTCTAAATGGGCTATTCTTCCTCTTGTACTTGGCGTAATTATGTTTATTCCGGGCTTTTTCCCTTATGTTGTACGAACTATAGGAATTGTTGTGTATGCAATAGGAATAGTTTGGGTAGGAGTTATACTAATTAGAAAAGAACCTGCTAAAATAGAAGAAAAAGAAATAGAAGAGAAAGAAGGAGAGGGGTAATCCCTCTTTGGATAAAGAATCAAATTAAATAATTTCAATATACTTGTAAGCATCTTCATTAGAGCTGAAGCAATAATGGAGTTGCTGGTAGTCCTTTCGGAAATTATTGACGTCTTTCACGACTTTCTTAATATCTTCGCGATCAATGACAACACGGCGAATAAGATTAGCAATCTCTTTCATTTCACCTTCTTTCATGCCAAGACGAGTAACTTCAGAAATACCCATACGAATACCACCAGGATTAAGATAATTCCTGCCCTCGAACATATCCCATGGCAACAAATTTCTGTTTAGGATTATGTCCGCTTTTTCTAGGTCTTCTTCAATATCTTTTCCTAATCCTGCTTTTTCTTGTAGTGGACTTATATCTACTAGTAGTGTATGTGATTTTGTGTATCCATTTTCTTTTCCGCATACTGAGAATCCTTCTTCTTCCAATGCTTTTGCTAATGCATATGAATTCTTGATTATTTGTCCTCCATAATCCTTTCCGAATTCCTTTATTTCTGCTAGTGCAATAGCAAGTGCTGCTACGTTGTGTAAGTGATGATTACTTGTCATTCCCGGAAATGTTGCCCGTTTTATTTTATCGTAAAATTCTTCTTTATCTGAGGTTGCAACTACACAGCCATGTTGTGGTCCAAACATTGTTTTGTGAGTCGAAAATGCCATAGCTTCTGCTCCTTCATTTAGTGGATCCTGGAAATATCCACAAGCAATCAATCCTGAAACGTGAGCCGCATCATATGTTACTGTTGCTCCTAGATCTTTCGCTACGGGTGCTAACTCCTTAATTGGATGTGGGAATAAGAATACTGAAGCTCCAAAATGCAATAATTTTGGTTTTAATTCTTTAATTGCTTCCTCTGCTTTTTCCACATCAATCATTAGTTTATGTCTATCCGATGGGATATATTTTACATTTAATCCTCTTACTGCTCCTGCAGTTCCTCCCATGAATGCTCCTTTCGAGGTCATTAATGGTCCTGTGGATATGTGCCCTCCATTTGGTATACTTATGGACATACTAATGTCCCCTGGTTTAGAGAATGCTGAATAGAGAACTAGATTCGCTACTACTCCTGAGATTGGTCTTACATCTGCAAAATCTGCTTTGAAGACTTCTTTCGCAAGATCCATACAGATGAATTCCACATCATCTATGTATTGACAACCTGCGTAAACTCTTTCACCTGGCCATCCCTCTGCATACCTATGTGAGAAATCACATAAGGTTGCTTCACGCACTTCTTTGCTTGTGATATTCTCTGATGCAATTAAGGGAATAGCTCTCTCAAAGAGACCGTGATGATCTTTCATTTTTTGACGAATTTGTTGGACAATTTCTTTACCATTCAAGTAAATTACCCTCTGAACAATTTTTTTTGTTACTTTTATTGAGTGTGAAAATTCTTAGACATTCCCTTAAAAAAAGTTATCTCAAAAATTCAATTAACCGTTCTTTAGTTTACACTTGCAATTCTTTTTATATCACATTTGATTAACCGATTAGTATAGAACTAATTATTGTAGCTATAATAGAATCTTAATTGTGAGCTGTAATGACTGAACCCGAAGATGAACCTCTTGATTGCCAGATTGTTTTTGAGGTCTCAAATGAAATTGCTAACAAAATAGGCGGAATTTATACTGTCATAGCTTCTAAAGCTCCCGAGATGCAGCGCTTAATGGGTCCTGGTAATTATCTTACAATTGGCTTATACAATGCTTTCAAAGCTAGAAATGATTTTGAAGAAATAGATCCTCCCAAGGATCTCGAGGAAGCTTTCAATGCTGTTCGAGCTGAAGGCATTGAAGTGAAATATGGTCGTTGGATAGGAGGAGGAGCTGTCGAAACAATTCTTGTTGATCCCTCTTACCTATTAGATGTACCATTAGTAACTGGGAAATCTGATCGCAAAATAGATCAAATCAAAGGAGTTCTCTGGAATTGGTTTAATATCGATTCCCTGTGGATGCCAGAAGTGTTCGATCCTATGGTAGCTTTTGGTTGGGCAGCCGGTGTTTTAATTTCCAAATTGGTTGAATCCCCGCGTTTCAAAAATAAACGCATTGTTACTCACTTCCATGAATGGATTTCTGGTCCAGGTTTATTGTTTCTCAAACGAAACAACATCAATGTTGCAACAGTCTTTATGACACATGCAACACAACTAGGTAGAAATATTGCTATGGGTGAAGAGGATATCAACTTAATTCTTGATAACCTATTAATGAAAGGAGAAACAATTCCCCCACAAAAGGCTTATCAGTATCATGTGGAAGGAACCCATCAAATAGAAGTTATCTGTGCAGAAGAAGCAGATGTTTTGATTACCGTTTCAGAAGCCGTTGCTCGAGAAACGGAAGGTATTCTGGGTCATAGGGCTGATTTTGTTATTCCTAATGGAATTAATCTGGAAGGTTTGTCAAAGAAGGATGATTTACCAACTAAACACAAAGAAGCACGTCAAAAATTAGCACAATTTATTGAAGCTTACTTTAATCCCTATTACTCCGTAGATTTAGAAAATATACTGATTATCCATATTTCTGGTAGGTATGAATTCCATAACAAAGGTATAGATGTTTTTCTAGAGTCTTTAAAGTTGGTAAATGAAGAATTCAAAAAAGGCAAAAATCGAAAAGAAATTTTAGCTTTTATTTGGGTTCCAGCTCCTGTTTCCGGAATAAAGGCAGACGTTTTAGAAGCATTTGAACTTGCTCGAGAGTTACGACAAATAATACAATCGCCAATGATAAAAATCGAAGAGTGGTTGACGAAAATTCAACCTGGTTATGACGATCATCTGAAATCTCGAACCTTGAATGATTTCTTCTCCAAAACTGAAGTGAAAAGAATTAGTGAGCTTGTTAAGAAAACAAAAGAAAGTAAAAGTGACATTATCTATCCTCCAGTTTGTCCTTTTAATTTAAATGAAAGAGATACTATTTATCAAACCTTGAAAAAACTAGACTTGATGAATAAACCTGATAGTTCAGTAAAAGTTATTTTTTATCCCGTTTATCTCTCAAAAAATGATCAATTATTAGAATTAGATTACTATGAAGCTGTAGCTGGATGTGATATGGGAATTTATCCGTCAACCTATGAACCATATGGTTTGACACCATTAGAAGCTCTAGCTCTCGGTGTTCCAGCTGTAACAACAGATTTGTCTGGTTTTGGGTTGTTAGTAAATGAGCAACTTAGCGAAGAAAATAATGGGATTTTTGTTCTAAATAGAAAGGGGCGAACAAATGAAGAAGCAGCAATTGATTTGGCAAAGATAATAATAAAACAATCACAGCTTTCAAATGAAGAAGTAACAAATGCCAGAATCACTGCTCGAGAAATCTCGGAATTATATAGTTGGCAAAATATTATCAAACAATACGGTACAGCTTATGATGAAGCTGTTAAAAGAATACATCAGAATTAATTTTTCAACTATTTTGATCTCAGCATTTACTAGGATCAGTAGGTCTTCTAGCTTCTGCAATTTTAATATTCTCAATTTCATCCAGGCTGAGCCCCATACCGGCCTTTATTTTTCGCTTGATAGCGGAGAACAAAATCTTGTAAAGACACTCAGAACACATTTTCCCACCAGTTAAATGCATCATATTGTAAGAGTCAATATATTCATCTTTACTAGCAGTAACTCTTTCAACCTCAACAACAGTAGCATCAGTAGCACAATGAATGTTAATATCTTCATCAGAAACAAAAATACTGTTGAAACAAACCATTCTACCTACGTTTTCAAATTCCTCTATGGTTTCTTTTATCACTTGTTCTGGATCACTCATATCTTTAGAAAACATGCTTAACAACGGAACAACCTTAACGGGAGTAAAATTATCATGATTAATACAATAATCTCCATCTGAAAGACTCAAAAGCAACGGGCATGGGGTGTAGTATTTCTTGTCGGCAATTTGAGTATAATCAACTTCAAGGACGAGAATATTATTAGTAATTTTAGAATAAGTCCATTTAAACATCTCAATGAGACCCTTAGTAGTAATTGCACTAGTTTCTACAATGTTCCAATCACGATTGTTTAGCTCAGGAATCTTGGAGAATTTCTGACCAATTTCTAAAGCACTAAGAGTATTGGGCAAATCAATTTTATTAATCAAAACCAGAATAGGAATATCATTCGCTTCAGTTAATATAAGCATATTTTGAAATTCCTTGAGAGATTCATCTATACGTTCATGATCACTTGCATCGATTACGTATAAAACAATGTCAACAGTGTTAAGATAATCAACCCATAATAATCTGAAGCTTTTTTGACCGCCCATATCCAAAATATTGAGATGAAAATCAATCTCAGAAAAAGTCACTTGTTCTAGATTTACACCTACAGTTGGAATCGTTTTTGTGATCTTATGCTTAGTAAAGACATCAATAATGGTTGTTTTTCCAGCATTATCTATCCCTACGAATCCTATTGTTGGCACGAAATCTCTATCCTTTAAAATATCTTTTAACTCTAAGTATAGAACAAGGTATTGATAATTCTGTTTTAGTTGATAAAGATTATTTTATCAACATATTTGCTCACGCTTTAAATAGTCAATGTATTAGCAAATATTTGATAACGCTTTTAGATAAAATCCCCATTATTTCTTTAGTATTCACGGTGATTTCATTGAATGCCCAGGAAAACGAAGAAGAAATACTTGATGTTGCTCTAGAAGAAGAAACAAATGAGGAAGAGGAAAAAAAGCGAAAATTCGAACCGCTTGTTCGTATGCCTAAATGGCTTAGAATTATTCTCATGTTCCTTCCCGCTTTTATTTACACTGGTATTATACTCTTGGTTGATTATTTTGTTGGATTTCCTGAGAAATACAATCCAATGGCTTTTATCGCTCTACCTGGCATTGCTTTATTTTTCCTGGTGGTTATAGGTGATATGGTTTATCGAAACTTCTTTATGTACAAAATGTTGCGTAGTGAAACTCGAAAAACTCGTGTTTATAGACAAATCATCAAAGAGAAAAAAGAAGAACAAGGCGCAAAAGCTCGCTACGAGTATGAAGAAGACGACGACGAATATGATTATGATGAAGAGTATGAGGAATCCGACGATGAGGATTTCGAGGAAGAAGAGGAAAAAGAAGAATATGTTTATGATGCAGAAGATGAACTTACTGAAGATGAATACTATCGTATGAAATCCTACTTATTAAGAGGAGGAATAATGACAATTCTTCTAGTTAATGCAATCGTATTACTTGGCTTAGCAGCAATCTTCCAATTGATATTGGGAGAAGGATTCATAGTAACTGAATGAAAACAAAAGCATCTGCCACCTTTCAAATTCTTTGCATTTTTCTTCGATTTTTCCTTTCTTTTCTTTTAGCCGTAGCTAAAAAATAAATGGCGAGAGATTATTTCTCTCTTTTTTTAATTATTGTAATTAATCCAATAATCATTAGTGGTGGTATAATCAATAAGATATTCAAACCAGATTCACACGTTGATTCTAATTCTATAAACCAAATATTTGTAGATTGTGTTGCTGATAATTCCCATATATGACCAGAATCCTCGAAGATTGTTACTTCAAGTGTAAGAGATTGAGGTGTTTCAATAGGATATGATGCAACTTCATCGAAAACAAAATCCATATCTGTTATTGTTAATATTCCATTGTTATCAGTATATTTACTACTAGAATCATTTACATAGAATCCCATCATACTAAACCATACATAAGTGTAAAAATATTCTACACCCCCATCCAATTCTTCTGTTATTGATATTCCTGAGAATGTTATCTCGGATGTGGTATTACAGAAACCTTGCCCAGGGTATGGTGAAGTAATTTCAACAGTATGTGGATAATCAGGAACTGGTCCAGGAATTGGATTCCCAGCCAAGTTATTCGTTTTCAAGCTCATAAGCGGAATTAACAAAACTGTTAAGACCACAAACCCAATTAATCTATTTTTCAATTTCATTTGTAACTCCATTTTTTTACTTTGTTATTTTTTTCAACAAAACCCTCTATCAAATCAATGACCTGTTCAACAAGTTTTGATTGTCCTTCTGTGGTTGTTTTCTGAGAAGATGCCTCTTATTCCATTTAATCGTACAATGAAATCATCTTCCCCAAGTAAATCAATGTGTTCTACTAATTTAATGATTTGGTCTTTGGTTATATCAAAATCTCGCTGAATAGTAGAACAATACAAACAAAAGTGAAATTGAACATAATTTCCGTAGCTTTATAAATGTGGAAGACGATTTTGTTATGGGGAAGATGAGTTTAGATATTATTTTTCAAAAAACAAATTTTATAATTGGAATCATAGGGATGGTTCTTTCAATACTATGGTTATCTACCTTAAGAGTTAATAAAAGAAAAGTAATTCAATCCAAAGGTGGTGCTGTGGGAACGTTTTCTTACAGGGAAAAGCTTTAGGTTAATTTTTACAATGGATAATACAATTCTATTATACTTCTTATTAATGTCTCCTGGATCGAAATCACTTTGGGTGTTAGCAAAAATATCTGGAATACGTCCAGTAAGAAGAACACGTTTCGGTAGAATAAGAAGGAAGTCTAAGAAAAAATTAGAACAATATCTTAATAGAGTAAAGAAGTTAGGAATAAAACAGAAATAAAAGGTGAAGTTGTGGAAAATGGTTCATTATAAAGAAATTGGATTTGTGAATACAAAAGAAATGTTCAAGCATGCAATGGATAATGGCTATGCTGTTCCAGCTTATAATTTCAATAACATGGAACAAATTCAAGCCATAGTTCAAGCTTGTGTAGAATCACGTTCTCCTGTTATACTCCAGGTTTCAAAGGGTGCTAGGAACTATGCCAATCAAACTCTTCTAAGGTATATGGCTGAAGGAGCAGTTGAATATATGAAAGAACTTGGTGGGAATATTCCAATGGCATTGCATTTGGACCATGGAGATTCATTCAAATTATGCAAATCGTGTGTTGATATGGGTTTCTCATCTGTAATGTATGATGGAAGTCATCATCCTTATGAAGAAAACATCAAAATTACAAAACAAGTAGTTGAATATGCTCACAAATTTGATGCTTCTGTTGAAGCAGAATTGGGTGTACTTGCTGGAATTGAAGAGCATGTTTCCTCAGAAAAATCACATTATACTAAACCAGAAGAAGTTGAGGATTTTGTTACTAGAACTGGTTGTGACAGTTTAGCAATCTCAATAGGTACCTCTCATGGTGCTTTCAAATTTAAACCTGGAAAACCAATACCACCACTTCGTTTTGATATTCTTGAAGAAATTCAGAAGAATCTTCCAGGCTATCCTATAGTTTTACATGGTAGTTCATCTGTTCCACAAGAGTATGTCGAGATGGTTAACCAATATGGTGGTGATCTCTCAGGAGCTCTTGGTGTCCCAGAAGATCAATTAAGAAAAGCTGCTTCAATGAATGTTTGCAAAATCAATATTGATTCTGATGGTAGGCTTGTTGTTACAGCTGTTATAAGAAAAGTCTTGGCTGAACAGAAAGGTGTTTTCGATCCTCGAAAATATCTGGGTCCTGCTCGAGATGAATTAAAGACACTTCTAGTTCACAAAAATAAAAACGTACTAGGATCTGCTGACAGATATTGATGAAATGAGCACAATCAATGCTCATTCTTTCTTTAGAGTTTTTCAAGAGCTGCTCTGTATTCCTCTTCTTTTATCCAACCACCTAACATTATATCACCAATTATAAGTGTTGGAATTGTTTTTATCTTGAATTTCTTTACTTCTTTAAATTGAGTTGCGATATTATATCTTGATATTTTTATTTCAGGATTAGTTTTTCCTAATTCCTTTAACCAACGTTTAATTCTTACGCACTTTGGACATATCGGTGCTAGTATGAAGATTATTTCCTTTGACATTTTAAGTTACCTTTTACAATAACAGAAATTGTCTATAATGCATAAATAAAACCAGCTATTTAATTGTACAATCTAATTCCTTCATAAAATAAGATGATATCTCAAATTAGGTTTTAAACATCAAACTTAAAAAAATAAGCGGATAAACCTATATTGGAGTTTCAGAATCTTTTCTTATTAGGTTTTTAGTGAATATTGGAAGGATTGATTCTTTGAAAGTAGAAGAATTTGATGCTATAATAGTTGGTGGCGGATTAAGTGGTTTAAGAGTTGCAATCGAGCTAGCTGATACAATGAATGTTGCTATCATTAGCAAGGTGTATCCTCTAAGGAGTCATTCAGGTGCTGCTCAAGGCGGTATTAATGCTTCGTTAGGAAATACCGAAGCTGGAAAAAAAGATTCGCCTAAAAGTCACGCTTACGACACCGTATATGGTTCAGATTATTTGGCAGATCAAGATGCGGTTATGTTTTTAGCTGAGGAAGCTCCCAAAATTGTAATTGAGCTTGAAAGTATGGGTGCACCATTTTCTAGACTTGACTCGGGTTTGATAGCTCAGAGAGCTTTTGGTGGTGCTGGTTTTCCTCGAACCTGTTATGCTGGAGATAGAACAGGTCATGCATTACTTCATACAGTTTATGAGCAATGCATTCGCAAAGGAGTGAAGTTCTTTGATGAATTTTTCCTTGTAGATTTGATCAAAGTGGGAAATAACATTGCTGGGTTAGTGTCTTTAGACATTGCCTCTGGTGAATTAGTTGTTTTTAGATCAGAATCTGTGGTTCTCGCAACAGGTGGTTTTGGAAGAATCTACAAGAGATCAACAAATGCCATCATTAATACAGGAGATGGTTTAGGAGCTGCGTATCGTGCCGGTATTCCCATGCAAGACTGTGAATTTGTCCAGTTTCATCCTACAACACTTTATGGAACAAACATACTTATGACTGAAGGTGCTAGAGGGGAAGGCGGATTCCTATTTAACAAAAACAATGAACGTTTCATGAGCAAAGTTGCCCCAAAAGCTATGGAATTGGCTCCTCGAGATATTGTTGCAAGAGCTATTGATACTGAGATTTTAGAAGGCAGGGGTTTTGAAAACAGTTACGTGCATTTAGATCTTACACATCTTGGTAGTGAAAAAATTATGGAAAGACTACCCGGTATTAGGGAAATTTCTATGTATTTCGCTGGAGTTGATCCAATTGAGAAACCAATTCCAGTACAACCTGGTCAACATTATTCTATGGGTGGTATTGCTTCAAAATACAAAGGTGATTTTGGCGAAACACCCTTGGAAGGACTCTATTCAATAGGTGAAACATCCTGTATTTCTGTTCATGGAGCAAATAGGCTGGGTGGTAATTCCTTGCTAGAAACAATAGTATTTGGTCGATATGTTGGAAGAGCTATTCTCAAGAAAAATAAGCAAAAGAAACTTACAGCGAGTGATGTTAAAAAAGCTGAAAGTGATGTTTTCAAATCAATTGAAAACCTATTTTCATCTTGGAATGAAAACACAGGGAAGAAACCTGTAGAAATTCGAACTGCAATGAAAAACACCATGGATGTTAATGTGGGCGTATACCGAGAAGCTTCAAGATTGAAACAAGCTGTTAAAGATCTACAGCAAGTGCAAAAAGACTTCGAAATAATGCATATTGAAACCCAAGAAAGGAAATTCAACTTTGGTTTAATTCGAGCTTTGGAACTAAGAAGCATGGTTGATATTGCAGAAGTTACTGCTGTGGCTGCATTATGGAGGAAAGAAAGCAGAGGAGCTCATTTTAGAACTGATTACCCAACTCGAGATGATAAGCAATTTATGGTTCATTCTTTAGTTACGAGGGAAAAAGACGAGTTAGTAATAGAAACAAAACCAGTAACGCTGGGACTGTTTGAGGTTAAGGAGCGTGCATATTAATGAAAGAGAAAACATTTGTTATCTTCAGACAAAAAAATCCTGACGCCAAACCAAGTTATGAACGATTCAAAGTTCCTCTTACACCTGGTATGACAGTTTTAGAAGCTCTATTCTATATTCAAGATCATTTTGATCATGAATTGGCTTTTAGGTACTCATGTCGTGGAGCTATTTGTGGTTCTTGTGGTTTAACGATAAATAAATTCCCACAACTTGCATGCAAAACACAAGTACATCCAAGCGAAATTAAGAAACATCCAAGAGTTCCTAACTTAGAATTCGGTGATCTCAAAGATTGGGACCAAGAGAAGGAGATACTCATTGAACCATTACCAAATATGTCAATCATAAAAGACTTAGTAGTAGATATGGAACCATTTTGGAAATTCTATAGAGAAGTACAACCATTCTTTGATCGAGAAATTACCGATGAAGCTCCTGAATCAACACAAACCTTTGAAGATGCGAGAAGAATTGAAAAATTAGTCTATTGTATCTTATGTGGCATGTGTTGGACTTGTCCTGTTTCAGGCAAAAGAAAAGATTATATTGGACCTTCTAATTTAGCTAAAGCGTTCCGTTTTATAGATGATACTAGAGTATCTGAGAAACATAGAAAAGAGATCTATGAAAAAGCAATGCAAGAAAATGGTGTTCCTGCTTGCGAAAAAATATTCGCATGCAATGCAGTCTGTCCAAAAGGAGTAATGCCTGGGACTGCTATAGATAAAATAAGAAAACTTGAGAAGAAATGAAATGTCGAAAAAAATGAGATTAGAAAAAGATCTTTTGGGTGAATTAGAAGTCTCAGAAGATGTCTACTGGGGAATCAATACTCAAAGGACTTTAAATAATTTCAATATCAGTCAAAGAAAATTTCCAAAGGTATTTCTCTACGCATTAGCACTAGTGAAAAGAGCATGCTTAAGTGCTAATCAAAAGTCTGAAATTATAGATGCAAAAATAGCAAAGGCAATCTCTCAAGCGATTGATGAAATGCTAAACGAAGGAAAATTCTTTGATCAATTTCCAATTGATGTATTTCAAACGGGTTCTGGTACTCAAATTAATATGAATATGAATGAAGTATTAGCCAACAGAGCTAATGAAATTCTAGGTCAACCAAAAGGTACGAAGCATCCCGTACATCCGAATGATCACATCAATAGAAGTCAATCTAGCAATGATGTGATTCCTACAGCAATGCATCTCGCTTCTGTCAATTTAATTCAAAAAAATTTGATGCCTGCACTGAAATTTCTTGAGAAGATTTTAGTACAAAAAATAAAAGAATTCGAAGGGATTGTAAAAGTCGGACGAACTCATTTACAAGATGCCGTTCCTATACCTCTTTCTACTGAATTTTCTGTTTATCTAATGCAAATCCGAACAGCAATGAAAAGATTAACAGCAGTTCTAGATGAGCTCTATTTTCTACCTATTGGCGGAACCGCGCTAGGAACAGGATTAAATGCCCCTAAGAATTTTGATCAACTTGTTGTAGATGCTTTATCACAATTGATTGGTTACAAATACCAAAGTAATCCAGTCAAGGCTGAAGGAATATCCTCTCACAATACCATTGTACATGTTAGTAGTGTGCTAAGACTTCTTGCTCTCTCTGTCATGAAAATGGCAAATGATATACGATGGATGGGAAGTGGTCCAAGAGCAGGTCTGGGTGAATTGCATTTGCCGGAGAATGAACCTGGTTCCTCTATTATGCCTGGAAAAATCAACCCTACACAGTCTGAAGCATTGATACAGGTTTGTTTGCAAGTTATCGGTAATGATACTACAATTTCTTATGCAGAAAGTACAAGTAGTCTACTAGATCTCAATGTAGCAAAACCAATAATGATTGTTAATTTGCTAGAGTCAATTTCAATATTATCAACAGGTATAGAGACTTTTGTTCGATTATGCTTGAAAGATCTAAGTGCAAACATAGACAACATCAACGAAACTCTTAGCAAATCATTAATGATAGTTACAAGACTAACACCAATAATTGGTTATGAGAAAGCTGGGGAAATCGCTAAGAAAGCCCATGAGACCGGTAAAACGATTAAAGAAATTATTCTCGATATGGAATTAGATATCAAAGGAGACCTTGATGAAATTCTAGATCCCAAAAAAATGGTATAATTATTTGAAAGGTGTATCTTTTTGGATCCAATTACTCATGTTTTATTAGCATTTAGTATGGTTGTATGGTTCCACAAATTTAGAAAAATACCTTATAAAATTTTAATACCCTATCTTATTGGTTCTGTTATTCCTGATTTGGATTACATCTTCAATCTTCTAGTATATTTCGCTCCAAAACTCTATTGGCTTGAGCATAGAGGTATGAGTCATAGTTTTGTAGGAGTCATCCCATATGTTTTTCTAGTTGCAGCAATTCTGAATATCCCAAAATTAAAAAACAAAATCTGGAAAGATGAGCATTATTCAGAACTAAATTTCTTTTCTTGGATTGGTTTTCTCTCTCTTTATATAGGAACACTAACACATTTGCTAGCGGATTTTTTAGTTCCAACAGGTGAAATGATTTTATTCCCTTTTTCTTTCGAGTGGTATGGTTTGAAGATTCTTTCAACAAATAATATCCATACAATTGCTGCACTAATAGTAGCTCTCTCCATTATACCTTTGAAATGGAATAAACGTAGAAGAAATGCTGCTTTGTTGTTCTTCATTGTAACATTTTCCTTTTACTCATCCGCTAGAATTGCTGTTAATATTCGAGCTAATAATACCTTTAAGGAAAAATATGGTGAGGGATTTTATTCAAGTAATGAATTAGTCTTTACTCACAATATTAACTACAAAGTGTTGAATTCAACAAACCCAAACAATAGAACATACATAATAGCAATTATTGATGGTATGGCTCAAAGCTTCATACAAGAAGAAATTATACCTGAAGTTAGGATAAATGGAAATGCCTCTCAAGTTATTCAAGGCTTATTACTGATTAATTTAACGAAAGCGAACAATCATTATTATCGACTTTGGCAAAAAAATCGGATTGTTTGTGTAGAAGCGGAAAAAGATTCTGCAACAAGTTGGTTAATTCGCTGGTTTGCTCCTATTAGAGAAGCAGAGCGGCACGTAAAAATTGGGGATTTTGATTTCAGAAGCTCTACAGAAGTAATATTCCACATACAGGATAATGGATTAATAACAAGAATAATTCGACCCATCTCTGTTTAGAAAGATGATAGCCTAGCTCATTGAGCTTTCTATTGTTCTATTTATTATTTCCTTAGTTAATTTTAGCTGTATTCCATCTTCTACGACTTTCTCTAGAGTTTGACTAGAGAAAAGTATCTCAGTGGGTTCTTTTAGAGCATTAAAAATCGCAGGATCTAACTCAACAACTACTTGAAATAAGTCCTCACGAATATCACAAATCTTGGTAGTATCATCTTTTTCGCTATCAGCTTGATCTATTATGTTTGTAATTTTCCCAATAGCTATATTATCTCCAGAAACTGCTTTTTTTCCAATCATCTCAGAGATTGTAAATATATTTTCATCACATGCCAATGATAATACATCCTTAACACAATTATCTACCAGAATTGATAGTATTTAATGGTAAATAAATGATTTGAAGTATCTATCTTTGTAATATCTTGAATTTTCAATAATCCGTTAAATTTTATTATAATGAAATATATCGTTTTATTGTTAGGTAGATTATTTTGTGCAATGATAAGGAGAAGGAAATTAGAAATTTAGAACACATCTATAATGTCCTCGAAGAACGTACAATCTGGTATAAAAAACGACAACTTGAAACTAAAAGAGCTATGAAATCTAATCATCGATTAAACACTTTGCCTGATCCTACTGAAACTCACACTATGTTAGAAGCAGAAATAAGTTACACCCTAAATAGAACTGGAATTAATGCTTTAAAAATAATAATTAATCAATTTAAAGAACTAAACTCTGGTTTTACAAAAGAACTATTGAGAAAGGAATTTATAAAACAATTACACGAAATAGATGAAATATTTGCGGAACAACAAATTTCTGAAAAACAATATACATCATTATTTGAAGTTGTATTTAGTTTGGATGAGGATTATCAAAGAACGATAATCGCTAATTTTATCCTTGATTTTGCTGAACAATTAATCAATAAGATTTTCAAAAATATCGTTATATTAGATGAAGTATATACTGCAGAAATTATTGAAAGCGTGAGAAATTATCTGCGAAAAAAGAATTAGTTCTTAAATATATATCATACAAAAACAGAATTTGAAAAATTATAAAAGAACCAAGTTAAATTAAACGCTTCTCGGAATAATATGCCAGATATCATAATAAACGAAAGTGGAATTTATTATACTAAGAATTCCCAATGAGATTGTTCCCCATCCAATTAAAAGCTTAAGCCATTTACTTTCAACTTTTCTTGTAAGCAATGCACCTAGTGGTGCAGCTAAAACTGTTCCGATTAAAATAAATGGTGCCAACTTGAGATAATCCCAGGTTACTACTTCTCCGATGCTTTTGTTGATTGCTATGTGTGAAACAATATATGATAGAACCCCAAAAAGACTGACTGCTGTCTTAGAGAAGGTTGTGGACGCTAATGCACTCCTCCCTTCTCTTCCTGCTAAAATTTGTCCTGCAACTGTAACCGGTCTATATCCACCGCCGGAAATGCCTTTGTTAAATCCCCCAAGGGCTCCAAGTGCAAAAATTCGTTTCAATGAAAATCTTATTTTAGTATTTCTTAAGACTAGAATGAGAACTCCCATGCTAAAAACCATGATACCGATATAGATTTTCAATGCTAAATTAAAGTAAATATTTTCCGCGAAAATAACATTAATTATTGCCGCAATAGTCGATGTCAGAATTCCAACGATTGATAATATGAGAATCACTTTTGTATCTGTTGTCAAATTTCTAAATCGATCAATAATGGACCCATTTTCGAGTTTTATTTCCTCGATTTCATCGTGTTCTCCTAAAACTATGTCGTTCTCATCTTCTATTATAATATCTTCTTCTTCCTCCTCTATTTCAATTTCTTTTGCTGATTCATCAAATGCTAGTTTTGGATTACTGGAAGCTTTCACAAGTTCACCATTTGGTAAAGAATAAACTTTTGCTCTTCTGCGTCGTCGTCTCCTAAAGACTCGTTTATTGCCCAACCTTACATTTTTGAGAAGAGCATGAAATAGCATTGCTACTAATCCTGCAACTAACTCTGAAGCAAGAACCGAAGGAACTACTATGGATACATCGTATCCAATAATTAGCAATATGGGTGTAAAAGCTGTACCAAATCCTATGCCAAGAGATGAATCCATAAGTTCGAAGACAAATGCAATTACTATAATCACTATCAAAATCGGAGTGAAAATAGTTAAGAAGCTCATCCCAAAACAGTCCTTGAACCTAAGATATCCAAAATCAAGTCGAATTTAAACTTACCTTTTATATGTACCAATTAAGTAATTGAAATTCGTATTTTCTCTAATCTTTATATAAACGCATTAAAGCTCGAGTTTCTCTTACTTCTTGTTCAAAATCATCTTTTTCCAAATCAAATAATGCATAAGTTACTTCAGCTTTCAATAATTTTCCTGCATCAACAAGTATCACAACATCTTTTCGAAAAATGTTATGCACAAGAATTAGCATTTTCTCTTTCCAGATTTTTGTTTTTTGATCTTGTATTTTTTCTATCTTGATAATTTTGCCAAGCCTTTTACTGTTTTTATCTGCAGCTATTTTGCCAACTAACTCCTGATGGTTCATAATATTTTATCCTTAAATTTATTTACTGACTATCAATTTCTATGTTAATTCTATTTTTAAACTGTAACGTTAGCTTTTCATTTTTTATGGTAGGTTTAACGGTGTAAACAAGCATCTCAACACCTTTTGCTACTGCTTCTCTAAATTGTATGCTAAATTCGGGGTCCGTTTCTTCATTAGGTGAAAAAATTCTTGGGTCATCCCTCATACAAACAAATAAAGCAATTGCTCTACTACCTTTTGATTTAATGTCGATTAATTCCCGAAGATGTCGAGCCCCTCTTTTAGTTGGAGCATCAGGAAAAAGAGCTTTTGTGCCTTTAACTAAGGTTACACCTTTTACTTCCACAAAGCATGTATCTTTATCATTAGACAAAAAGAAATCTAAGCGACTATTTCCATAATTAACTTCTGCTTTCATATTATTGTAATTCGAAATTTCCTTTATCCATTTATTTTTAATCGCTTGTTTTACCACTCGATTTGGCAAACTTGAATTTATAGTAATAATCTGATTTTCTAACTCAACAGCAAGAATATCCCAATTTGTTTTCCTATCTTTAAGCCTTAATGGTTCTCGAATAATTAATCTAGCATTTGGTACCAATAATTCTTTCATTCGACCTGGGTCATGTAAAAATGCTTTTTCTGTCTTATTAGATCCTTCGAGTTTAAGATTCACCAAGAAGCGATTTGGACGATCAATAAAAGTAGCATATCTTATTTTTCCCTCAACATCTACTTCTCTTTCTTGCATATGTGTGTAGCAACTTATACTTGTATATATTTTTTTATTGATTTTTTTTCAATCATTTGTATACTCGTTTTCTATTATGAAATTGAGTATAGGGAGAATTCTTTTTAAACTGTGAAAAAAAACAATTTTGAGTGATATAAATGGCATTCTTCAAAAAATACATAGAACGGGCAGAAACCGAGTTACTTGCAGAAGTAAGAATGGCAAAAGAGCTTGGTATTTATCCTTATTTCAAAGAATTATGTGGAGAACAAGGACCTATTGTAGATATTAATGGTAGAGAAGTTATTATGCTGGGGTCCAATAATTATCTCGGTTTTACAACAGATCCACGAGTTAAGAAAGCAGCAAAAAAAGCAATAGATGAATATGGTGTTGGTTCCACTGGATCACGATTGCTAAATGGTACCATGGAAATACACGTAGAATTAGAAAAACGTTTAGCAAATTTCTTTGGAACGGAAGAAGCTGTAATTTTTTCAACTGGTATGCAAGCAAATCTAGGGGCATTATCATGTTTTTTAGGAAAGAATGACTGGGTTGTATCTGATGAAGATAATCATGCTTCAATTATTGATGGTATTAGGTTAGGTGGATTACCTTCTAAACACAAGAAAATTTACAAGCACAATGATATGGAAGATCTTGAAAGGTGTTTGAAAGAGATTCCTGAAGGTAAACATGCACTCATTGTCACTGATGGTGTATTCTCTATGTACGGAGACATTGCACATGTTGATGTTATTACTGAATTAGCTGAAAAATATGGGGCCGGCGTATACGTAGATGATGCTCATGCAGTAGGAGTTTTGGGTCCAAATGGTAGAGGTACTGCCCATCATTTTGGTGTAGAAAAGAAAGTAGACATCATAATGGGTACTTTCTCAAAGAGCTTTGCTTCTATTGGTGGATATGTTGCTGGTTCATCAACAATTTGCCAATGGATTAAACATCGAGCAAGATCCCTAATATTCAGTGCTAGTGCACCCCCAGCTTCAGTCGCTTCAGTACTTGCTATTTTAGACATCATAGAAAAGGATGATTCCAATCGACAGAAACTTTGGGCAAACACTAAAAGATTACGAGATGGCTATTTGGCAGCTGGATTTAATATTGGTAATTCAGAAACACCAATTATACCAATAATTATTGGAGAGGATATGCCAACATTTTATCTCTTCAAGAATCTCTTTGAAGAAACACCAAGAAGTGTCTATACTAATCCTGTTCGTACTCCCGCGGTTCCCGATGGTGGCCAACTACTTCGCACATCTTGTCAAGCATCTTTTGATTTTGACACATTAGATGAAGCTGTTGAGATAATTACGAAACACGCAAAAGAGCTTGAAATCATAAAATAATTGAGCTGATTAAACAAGATTGTTTGAATCTGTTTAATCACTATCCTATTTTTTTCCAAAAATCTATTTAAAGTTTAATTCTGTTGTAG
>JAGMDP010000072.1 GCA_023128635.1 Candidatus Heimdallarchaeota archaeon
TTCTTCTTTTATTTTTAATGTTTGAAAAATTTCTTTTGCAGATATTGCTCCAACTCTTATTATCTGTGGTGAAGATTCCATGACGAAATCTATAATAGTTGATGGTTTGTTTTTTTCTAATAATCCTGCATCAAAAATCAAATCAACATCCTTTTCAGTTATTGTTTCTAAAACAGCATCAATAGAATATGGAGATTTATAGCCAGTTTGATTTGCACTTGTTGACACAATTGGCTTTCCTAATTTTCTTACAATGTTTTGAACAAATTCATTATTTGAAATGCGAAAAGCAATTCTATTCTTATTTAAAACATCAGGGATAAGGCTTTTCTTTTTTAGAGCAATTACTAAAGGACCAGGATAAAATTTCTCAATCAAAAGCTTGGCATTTTCTTGCATAAAAGCTATTTTTTCAATCATTTCAAGACTATCTACAATTACTGAAAGAGGTTGATCTGATGGTCTTGTTTTAATTTCAAAAATTTTTTTAATTGCTTGTATATTAAAACTGTCACATCCTAAACCATAAGCCGTTTCCGTAGGATAAACTATGATACCTCCTTTCTCCAGTATCTCTACAGCTTTGTTAATTGTCTCTTTCTTTGGTTTTCGAATATCTACTTTAATTATCATTACAACCACTCGTAATTTTTTTTACTTGAATCATAGCTCTTACCAGATAATTTTTACCTCATCACTTCTCCAATCAGGTAAAACCAAAGATTCTTCTGGTTTTAGACTGCCAGCTGCGTTATATTGTAAAATTCCTCCCCAAGCTATCATTGTTCCATTATCACTTGCATATCGATATGGGCAAATAAGCATTTTCAAATTCCAATCCTCACAGATTTCTCGAAGCATTGATTGAAATCTTTTATTTCGAGCGAATCCTCCTACTACTAATAATTCCTTTGCTCTAGTATGGGCAATAGCTCTTTCAGCTATCTCTGTTAGCATTGAGAGAGCTGTTTCTTGTAAGCTGTAAGCGGCATCTTCTATCGATACACCCTCTTCTTTAACAAGTCGTATTGCAGCAGTTAATAATCCAGAGAAACTTACACTCATACCTTTCACACTATAGGGGAGCTCAAAATATTCTTTTCCTTTTGCTGCGACTTTATCAAAAACAGGTCCTGGCCACGGATTATTTGGATCATGAATTCCTACTTCTCGAGAGAATTTATCGAAACAATTGCCTATTGAAATATCCAAGGTTTCACCAAAAATTGTATAATAATCATCCACAAGAGATGAAATTTGTGTGGTTCCTCCACTTACCATAAGAATTACAGGATCTTTAGCTTTTGTTAGTATTTTTCCTATTTCTATATGACTAACTACATGATTTACTCCAACCAATGGAATATTATAGAAACCAGAGAGAGATCTAGCGATCACTGCTCCTGTTCTCAAGCATGGACCCATTCCGGGACCTCTTGAGAAAGATATTAAGGTTAAATCCTTTGGTTTGAGTGATGCTTCTTTCAGAGCCTCTTCAATCAAAGATGATCCCTTGTTACTATGGTGTCTCGCAGCCTCTCGAGGATGAATTCCTTCACCAAACGGGGGCATGTAGGATGATTTTACATCACTGTACTCCTTCCCATTAGAATCAATTATACCTATACCTAAAGTATGTGCAGTACTCTCGATACCTAATGAGATTATGAAATCATCTTCCGGCATTTTCTTCTAGACCTTAATTACGTTCTAATGCATCTCTATATTCAGTTTCCACTGTTCAATTTATAAAATTCTGCTTGAGATAAAAGAATAAATGATTGACTGAATAGAAATGGACAATGTTTTACTTATTTTGTTAACTCTAATGGAAAAACAGTTGCCAACGCATTGTAAATTGTTTGATTGACATAACTATCAGCATCTGAAAGAATTAATTCAATAATTTCTTCCAAAGGATTTCCTTCTTTATCCTCAATCGTATCTAAATGTAGTAATGCTGAAAGTGTAGGTTCTGCATTATGTGCGTACTTTCCTTCCTCAATTTTCTGGTATCCTGCACTTACTAACAATTTGTGTATTTTTTTGATATCTTTTTCAACTTTCGGTGTTCCTATCCGAAGGATCATAGGTCTTGAGATTTCTACCATTCAACAATACCCCCAACTATCACAATTTATCTAATTCTATTACGATCCATTTAATCGCTTCTTCAACACCTTGTCCAGTAGTTGCTACTGTTGGTTGAATATGCCAGCTGCGCCTACCCATTTTTGCTGGGTCATCCAGATTACAAGCTCTTACAATCTCCTCGAGAGGCATTGCTCCTTCTTTATCTTGTTTATTCGCTACAATAAGAAGTGGAGCATCGGGATATTGTGGATCAAGTAAAACTTTCCATAATTCATTTTTCGCTTCCTCTATCCGATCCCTATCGGCAGAATCAATTACGAAAATAATTGCGCTTGCTCCTCTCATCAATGTTCCCCAAAGAGTTCGAAAATGCATTTGTCCTCCAAGATCAAAAATACTTAAATTTACATTCTCTCTTTTCAAAACTTCAACATTTACACCAATTGTAGGCAATGTTTCAATGTTTTTTTCAAATCGTAAGAAATTTAACATTGTAGTTTTTCCAGCTGAATCTAATCCCACTACTGCGATTTTGAATTGTTTTTTTTGTCGGAATAGTCTTGCTAAGAAACTCACACAAATCTTCCTCTTCAATGATGAATTAGTTTTTTGCCAATATTTTACTACGAAATCATATTCATGAATTATATTAATAAATCCATCTAATGTATCAAGTTTGCTGTCTTTATGTGTATCATAAGATAAAAAAATGGATTCTATTTTGTCGAATCCAATCCTAAACTAAATTAGTTGTTAGCTCTATCGTGTCTAGTCTCTCATCGTATTTGATGACACCCTTACTATCAAGGCTTCTTATTACTTTTAAGATAATAACTGGAGGTGTTTTTGAAACCGCTTGTTTCAATTCATCCAACCCCATAGCTTGATTTCGATAGGCTAAAACTGATAATATCTCTACTTCAGGAATATCAATTCTTACTTCTTTCAAAAGGAAATCTAAAATTGGACTTAGTTGTACTTCTTTTTCTTTTTCCTCAGAAAGAATAATTAGAACTCTTTGAGCTTCAGCTAATTGGTTTTCCATTCTAGCTGTTACATCAGTTTTCTCTTGAGTTTTTAGGTCATTATTTTCTTTTAGATTTGTAATTTTATGTTGAATAGATGAGAGTTCATTTTGTGTATTACTAAGATCTGCTGATAATTGAGAGATGTCTTTTTCATGTGAGTCGTTTTTTTCTTCTTCATCTTTGATTGAAATTTGCACTCTTTCTATATTTTCTTTCAATGATTCAATATTTGAAAGCAATTCTTTCCTTTGATCTTTGCAATTAATTTCATCTCTCTTACGATCAGCAAGATTTTGAGACATTTCTTTGAAAGTGGCTTCAGTTTTATCCAAAAATTCCACTGCATTCTGAAGCTCTTTAATTGTATCAGCTATTTTCTGATTTGAGCTGGTTGCTAATCTCTCGAGTCGTTCTTTTTCAGCGATTATGTTTCTTCGGATATTTACAAAATCAGTCATTTTTTTCCCTCCTAAAGCTTCAGACTCCCTGTTACGATTATAGCTCCCGTTGAACCATCATAGGAGATCAAATTTCTTTTTTCTAATCCTTCTAGAGTTTTTGCTATTAGTGCTGCAGATAAACCAGTAATTTTTGAGATAGTTGCCATATCAGTATTATTTCTACCGTCTAATGAGTTGATAACCTTAAGCTCATTGAATTCAATGTGGTTTTTCTTTATCAAAAATTCAAGAGCCATACGTTCACCTTTTGATTTTCGTATGACATCTCTTTCCATTTCTACTTGCTTTTCAATTCCTAAAACTTTTTGTTCAATAGATACAACAATAGTACTTATTTCAGCTACTATTTTTTGATTAGTTTCAGTTTCACCAGCTAGTTCTGCATTTGCTGCTACTAACCGTTTCTTTGTATTAGCCAATTCTGTTGATAACTCTCTGACCTTAGTCTCAAGTTTCACCCTTTTTTCTGTCGTCTCAGTATATTCTTCTTGAGTTCTTTGAAGAACAGTTTCACTAGTAGCCTTTTCTTCAGTTAGTGAAGTTATTTCTTGTGACAATGATAAATTGCTTGAATCAAATTGTAATATTTCATCACTCTGCCTTTTTTCGAACTCAACTAGATCCTCTATAGGTTGTTTGAGGTCATCTAGACCTTTCTTGACGGTTGCTAACAAATCGTTCAGCTCTTTTAGCACTTCTTCAACGGTTAAATCCCCACGCTTCAGAGCTGACAACACTTCTGAAATATCAGTCATATTTCAACACCTTAATTATGATTAAATTCTCATTCTGTGAAAAAGATTTCGATATCTACCTTTTCAACTAATACTATGATTCTTCACTACTAATTATAACTATTAGCATTAAAGCACATAGCGCACAAATAGCTGAAAATTGGATGAAAAAAAAAATAATAGCTGCTAATAGTTCTTAAGTGAACTATTAGTCCATAAAGATATTAACAGCAACATTATCCATAACTTCAATGATCGCAGGATTATGTTTTGTTCTCACATTTGTTATGAAATCCTCAGATGGCAGATTTAACTTCTTTATTTTAGCCCAATCTTGAGCAAGTTTTTCAATCAGAGCAACACGATTTATTAGAAGAGAAACACATTCTGAATGATGTTTCAATTTAACCATTTCTTTTACAATATCTGCCAAGTAAATGGAATTATCACCATTTATGATTTTCTTGCTATCCATGTCAAGCAATGTTTCATTTGAGTAAAATTGTAGCAAGTTTTTATCTATGCGAATAATATCAGCATCTCTTGGGTGAATGAAATCATTAGCAAAATTCACAATACGTAATTCACGTTCTGGAACAAAACATTGGAAAGTATCCAAAATCATATTTAACAAAACTTGGTTCTTATCAGTTTCTGGATCAAGTATAACGAGAAGCAATTTCTTATTTAGAATTGTATTAAAGACTTTATCCAAGTCCTTCTTGAATTGCTTCATTAAGAATGGCATATTACCTTTATTCACATCCCGTTTTGTTACCTCAACTCCTAACGGAGTCTCAGAAACCGTTGTTGCTTGAACAGGTTCACTAGGAGCTGTTGGTGTCACGCTTGGAGCAATACTTGGTGCCGTTGTAGCGGGAGCTGCATCACCAAAGGATTTGACTGAATAAAATACCTTATTACCTACCTTTGTTGTATAAAGAAATCCAGCATTCAGAATTTCTTGTATGTTTGCTACTGCTTCTTGAGGTGATACACTTGTTGTTTCGATAATATCCTCAAAGGAAGCTATTTTTGCATCAAGGATTTTTAAAGCAGTTTTTTGTAATCTTTGAGGGAGCTCCATTACACTTAAGGTATCTATAATTCTTCTACTACCTGGTTTTGTCATAATTCTATTTTCAAAAGCACTTCTTAATTGATCTAATTTGGAATCAAATCCTTTGAAAACAGAAGTATCATCTCCAGACCACCCTAAAACATAATCTTTAGGAAATACTGCGAAAAAGAGATTTTTAAGCTCTGGAATGAGGATTTCAATTACACCAGCTTCATTTGTATCAGTACTAACAAGGAAAAGAATTGAGTCATCCAATTCATACACTAATTTATTATTTCCTGAAATTTCTTCTCTCTGTTGACCATGTATAGCTTTACTTGTAATTGACTCCACAATTGATTGATAATCCCCAAAAGAGTTTCCTGGACTAGGCTCTGCACCAGGTTCATAATTTCTATAGACTAATGGGTGATTATTCTTTATGATTAACACTCTTTTTATCAAGCTATTCTTCTCCAACTAAAGCAAATTCTACTATATATTTGAGATGTTACATGTATTAAATTCTTCTTTTGAGGTTTAATATTTTGCCTTATAGGACTTTTATATTTCTTCTATCTTAAGAAAAGTTTTTTTATCGAAATGTTCGTTCAAACATAACGATATCTCTTAATTAGTGATACCTACCTATGAAAGAGAGAAAAAATAATGTGAGTTTGGAAAGAAAAATGGCAGCAAGTACAAAAAAAGTTGGAGTAGTAATTACGGTTATAGTCATTAGTTCAATGATTATTGTGGGAACGGGAATTGGCATCTGGTTGGGTGTTAGATCAAATTTGCATCCAGATCCTGGGTGGACTCTTAAAATAACTGGTAATATTCGAGGTGGAAATACAACCATAACTATGAGTGAAATCATCAATATGCCTGCGTATAAAGCTGTATATGAAATAAGAGCCAAAACAAATGTAAATTATACTTTTCAAGGAGCTATTTTAGCAAATCTCTTCCAAGATGTGATTAATATTGATCCAAGTGCAGAAAATGTCACCTTTATTGCAGTTGATGAGTATCAATGGACTTTTCCGATAATTGAAATTCAAAACAACAATACATACATCTTAGCATATTTGCAAAACAATCAATATCTAGATAGCTTTGACGATGGCGGTAATGGATACCTATGGTTAATAGTCCCAAATTATGATGAAAATGATTTCAATGGTCAAAGATGTGTGAAAAACACAATAGAAATACATTTCGAATAGAAATCGAAGTTCATCTTCGAATCTATTAATTCAAAACTAATTGTTTGGTTGACTAATAAATTGGCTTTCATTCAAAGTTCTACCAGAGTTAAAACTAGAAAAACTCTCTCACTCGATCCTAGAACTAAATTGCTTATGCTTTTCGCAGTATCAGTTTTTTCATTCATGATTGAAAATATGTACTTGCTTTTGTTTCTCCTCAATATTATGTTAATCATAGTTATTATCTCTCGAGTAGATATTAAAAAAATAATAAGATATGTGAAGCCAACTTTTTGGTTAATTCCAACTATTTTTGTCATTCAGTTATTAGCCTGGGATAGTCTTACAGGCAATTTTATTGATATCCCTGTGGACTTTGGTTTTTTATCCCATATGGTAGTAAATGAGAGGACATTTTCAATTAGTGTTGAGGCACTAATATTCGCATCAAATTCATGTCTAAGAATACTAAACTTGGCAGTTGGTTCCAGTTTATTTAGTTTAACAACGAATTCAAATGATTATTTGCAGTCTTTAACAAAAATTGGGTTCCCATTTGAAATTGCTTTTACAACTGGACTTGTTATTTATTTCTTACCTTTAGTAGTATCAGAGACTACAGAAATGAGACTTTCTTTGGAGACCAGAGGAGTTAGTATTAATAGAGGAAATATTATCTCGAGATTAAGGAATTTCAAGATTCTCGCTACAGCAATTTTAATGAATTTTATTGAGAAATCAAAATATCAAGCAATTGCATTAGAGTCTCGAGGATTTAATTCCGGGAGAAAACGCACTTATTACCGGAAATTAACGTTTGGTCTTTTTGATATCTTTATTACAATTTTAATTCTTGGTTTGATAGCAGGAATTTGTTATGTGTTTCGAGTGGAATTAGTGACATTTTTCTCAGGATTATGGTTAGGTTTTAGCTAGGAGTGAATGATAATGTTAACAAGATTTATTGGAATAACTGGTCCGAAAAAATCGGGGAAAACAACTGCAATAGAAGCTTTAGTGCCAATTCTACAGAAGAAGAATCTTCGAATTGGTACAGTGAAAGTTGCTTTTAGAGATGTTTCTATTGATGTCGATCGAGAGCATTATGATGTTATTAGACATAGACAAAGTTCTCCTGAATTAACTTTATTTAAATCAGGGATTGAAACAGTGATTTTCAGAAATGAAAAACACTCATTGAGGGAAGCTCTAAAAATTATCAGTAAAGATTTAGATATTGTCCTTCTCGAGGGTTTTAAGGAGGATTTAGAAGGAATACCTCAAATTACTATGCTAAAAGAAGCTGGGCAAGAAAAGGAATACATAGGTGATTATACTGTTGCTTTATCCTCTATTCCGGAGTTTTCCATAAAAAGCAAACATGACTTATTTATTCAGTATGATAAATTAGCAAAAACAGTGAAAGAAAAGGCGTTGCCGCTTTTTCCTGAATTAGATTGTGGACACTGTGGATATAGCACATGTCAAGAGTTAATGAAAGAAGTTATTCATGGGAAGAAAAAAGTGGAGGATTGTGAAGTTTTAGAGTTAGAAGATTCCTTTGTAATTCTCAAAGCAAATGATAAGATTGTTCCCTGTAAACCTTTTATTCAAGATCTCATCAAAAATGTGGTTTCTGGCATTCTTGCCTCTTTAAAAGTTGAAGAAGAAGAGCTCTCAAGTGTTGAAATACAAATTTCGTATGAACCAAAGAATGTGAAAAATAATGAATAGGAAAACAATAGCAATAATTGTAGCAATCAACGTTATTCTAGTCACTACGATTGTTACCCTATATTTCACCGTATGGCTCCCATCAAGTAGTGGGGATGATGGATTCCTAACGATTACTGGGCTACCAACAGAGGATATCAAGCTGAACATCACTCAATTAGAGAGTTTACCAAATATCTCTCGAGAATATTATTTGCAAGGTAGTGAGACATTTTCAGCAAATTATACCGGCGTTTCTATTTTTTACTTGGTGACTCAAGTAGCTAACTATACTGAAAATATAACCGCAAGAGTGATTGCTAGTGATAATTTTGCGTATACTCTAAGTTTTGATGATATTAATCAAACTCGTGATATTATCATTGCCTACAAGAAAAATGGAGAGTATATGGATGGAAAATCGCTTGATGGTGAAGGCCCTCTTAGATTGATCATTCCACAAAGATTTCCAGGAGAATTCAATGGTCAATTCTGTGTGAAGTTTGTCGTAGTTCTCGAGATAATAGTAAACGAATAGTATCAAAGATGAGAAACAAAACAAGTTGGTTTGGGAAATATGAAAAGATACAGTACCTCTGATCTAATAATAATTGCAGTAATGGCAGCCATAGGTCTAGGGACAAAACAAATCGTACGACCATTAGTATCCTTAATTAGTGTTCCATTAGGTATTCCTGGTGGAGCTATAGTTGGAGGATTTTACATGCTTTGGTTAGTCCTCACAAAAAGACTTGCTCCAAAGACAGGATCCGGGTTTCTTTTTGGATTAACTCAAGCGTTAGTTGTTATGATTTTACCTTTCGGTTCACATGGTATTTTCACAATAATTACCTATTCTCTTCCAGGCTTGGCAGTTGATATAGTTGATTTCCTTTTTCAATCAAAAAACAATACGGTATTGTGTTCATTAGTCGAAGGAGCTATTGCAAATTTCGTGGGTTCACTTTCGGTACTTATTTTGATTTTTAGATTAGAATGGAGATTAACGCTTTTCATATCATTGATTGCATTACTAACTGGGAACATTGGAGGAATCATAGCTCATTACATAGCAAAACAAATTGCAGGAATGATAACTACGGAAACAGTGCCTGATATAAAAGAAATTGAAGAAGAATTACCGGTTAAAGATAAATCTTCTACAAGTTAATACCAAGTAATTTATTTTGGATTAATGTTCGTAGACTATTTCTCCACCTAAAAAGGTCATAAGAACCTGAACATCTTTTACTGCATTTGGCTCTATTTGATAGAGATTCTTCTCTAAAACAACAAAATCAGCTAGTTTGCCAACTTCTAAAGAACCCTTGATATTCTCTTCGAAACTTGAATATGCTGCAGCCATAGTATAATGATAAATTGCTTCTTCAACAGTGATCCTTATGTCGTCAATCGGATGAGTAACTACAGACCATATCCCAAAAAGAGGACTTAAAGGCATATTATCAGAACCAAAGGAAAGTTTAGCTTTCGAATCAATGATTTTCCGAAAATTGTTTAGCAGTTTATACTTCTCTGATCCCAATCTGATTTCATATAGCTGACCTGG
This sequence comes from Candidatus Heimdallarchaeota archaeon, assembly GCA_023128635.1. The sequence continues at coordinate 9,872 of JAGMDP010000072.1, forward strand.
TCTACCCCATCGTCCTGGGAAGTTTGGTTGCATGGATAAAACGATACCTAGTTTGTTTGCTCTCGCTAATTTTTCATCTAACAAATACTCCGCATGTTCAATGCGATGCCTTCCAGCAGTTATAATTTCTGGTTTATTGATTCGCTCAAATGTATCAAGAACCAAATCAATGGCTTCATCACCAATAGCATGAGTAACCGTTTGCCAATTATTCTCTATTGCTTTTTGAATGGTTGCCTGAAAAACATCTTTTTCGATATAGAAATCTCCCGTTGTTGAAGAGTCATCAAAATATGCCTTATAAAGTTTAGCAGTTCGTGCTCCAAGTGAACCGTCAGTGAATATTTTTACCCCACCTAGTTTTAAGATTTCATCACCAAAACCAGACTTTAAACCAGCTTCAAGATAATGGTCAAAAGAATCTAGAGGGATATTCATATTTACTCTAACTGTGAGTTGATTCTTATTGCGAGCAGAAATATAAGATTTCACACACATAATGGGCAAATTATCAGTAATTGAGGTGATGCCCAATGAATTTGCTAACTCATTGGCTATAGGAATTGCTTCATCTATATCATTTTGTGTCTTCTTTAATTTAGGATTATCAGCGACACGATGACTAAGAGGTGATGCTATAACTCCTGTAGGTTTCTTTGTTTCTTGATCAATCTCCAAATCAGGTTCATCCCAAGAAATTTCAAGTTCTTTGAGACCGAGACTGTTTACAACAGCCATATGCCCACAAACTCGTCGAATATACAAAGGATTATCCGGAGCAATTTCATCTAATTCAGTCAAAGTTAGATAGCGTTTATCTTCCCAATTGCTTTCATCCCATCTATCTCCGAAAACCCACTTACCTTTTGGTGTTTCTTTTACTCTTTCTTCAATTTTTTCGAGAGCTTCCTTAGGAGATTGCACTTTATCTAAAGATACATCTTTGGATTTTGAAGCCATACTAAGTAAATGGGTATGAGTGTCATTAAAGCCTGGACACAGAAATTTTCCTTTCAAATCAAGGACTTTTTTTGCACTAGAGTATTCCTTAGTTATTTCTGAATTACTACCAATTGCGATAATTTTCCCGTCATTTACTGCCAGTGCATCAGCTTGTGGCTGTTTTTTATTCATAGTCACAATAAAGGCATTTTTCACAACAAGATCAATTTCATTTGTCATTTTTATCAGCAACAGAATTAGAAATTTCAGATTATAGAGTTTTTCCTCACTAATCAAATAACCGATACAACAATCCGAGGATGAAGGCTAAAAATATGTAAAGAAAAATCCTAAAGATATAGCGGAAAATGGGATTTCTTTGAATGATATTTCTGCTGCTTTCAATAACATCCATTGTTGGAACTTTGGGTTCCTGATAGTCTGTTAAACTCTTTTCTATTTGTGAGTAAGTATCTTGTTTTTCGATATTTTGTAATGCTTTCTGATACTTTTGATTATAGATATAGAATTCATTCAAAAATTCATTATCAATAGAATCTTTGGCAAGTTCCTTAGTAATTCGTTCTTGTAGCAATTTTATACCATACTTATTATCTGTAATCAGAGAAAGTTCAACTAAAAGAGAAATACCAGAGGGTGGTGCTTGATCAATTACTTCACGAATATATTTTTCTTCTTTTGGTTCATCAATCTCTGCAACAAGCAATTCTATGAACTCTTTTGGATTAGTATCAATTCTGCTACTAATATCGACAAACCAATTTGTGGGCAAATTTGTAGGTTGAAAAATAGTTACTTGCAATAATCCGCGAATTAAATCAGAATCAACACTTATGTTTTTTCCGAAATATTTTAACACAACATCAAATGCTTGCATTTCAGCAGTTATTGAATATCGATATAATGCAGCAAGAAGTTTCTCTCGTTTTGTTAGACCAAAGAAAACAGCATCTTCTAAAAATCGACCGAAAAATAGCAGGAAAATTATTTCAAGACAACCTATAATTAGACAAATATTTATTGAGAGTTTATCAAACACTACACCAATAATACAAACAATGAACAAAAGTCCAAATACAACATAACTTCCAATTAAAACATAATTGAAGATTCTTTCTCGCCAGCAAATCTTACAAACTTCATATGTTCCCTTTCTCGTTAGTCGTTCTGATAAATCAGATAGTTTCTCAAGATCTTCTTCTGAACTATCTTCGGTGTTAATTCCAGACCTTAATGGAAAATTACATTGTTCGCAACGAACTATTTCGGATCCCAATTCTTTAGTACTCAATTCAAGTTCATTATTTGTTAAACACTTCTTAACAAAAAAGCTTTGGTCGATTGTTTCTTTGCTCTGTGGCTGTGTTTTTTGTAAGGAATCGAATGCCATAATAATACACCAAGAAATTTGTAGAATATAATTATTTTAGATCATTTTTGCTTGGATCCATTTTTTAGCTTCTTCAAAATAGCTAGTGCTTTTTGTAGAATAATACGAGAAGAAAACATTTCATTAAATGTTGTATCATCATCAATAGTATTACTTATTGTTCGTACAAATTCAATAAAATCTGGCGAATTTATAAGATCATTAACCTCAGCTGAGTTCTCGAGTAAATGCTCTTGAATTTCTTCATGAGGAATTTTACTTCTTGGCTGAATTTTCTTTATCTCTTGGTGTTTAGACATAGTTATCAAAGAGAATTATAGCAAATCTCTATTAAAACACCCGTAATATAAAAAAAAAAGTAAATTCTTATTGAATTTCATCAGTTTTGCTAAAATCAACAAGTTTTTTTATAAGAAGAATACTCTAACGAAGCAAAGAGAAGACCAATGGTCAAAAAAGATAGTTTGAAATATTAATAGGTGGAAAGCAGTGAGACTATTAGCAAAGGTAGTATTAGCAGGAGATGGAGGTGTTGGTAAAACAACATTAATTCATCGCTATATTACAAATAGCTTTATCGATTCTACAAAGCTAACTATAGGTGCTGCATTTCACACTCATGAAATACAAGAAAGAGATCATTCAGTTTTAGTTCAAATATGGGACTTGGGAGGACAAGAGCAATTCAAACAGATGGGAATCTTTGACAAGTACTTCAAAGGGGCTACTGTGACAGTAATTATGTTTGATTTGACTAGATTAAGTACTTTGAATAGTATTCCTGAGTGGGCTGATCTAGCTTTAAATTCTAGTAATACTAAACTAATTTTAGTTGGTGGAAAAAAGGATTTGGCACAAGGTATAACCTTTGAATTGGATTCCTTTGAAGAACTCAACGAAAAATATACCTTTGAAACATATCTTGAAACCTCTTCAGCTACAGGAGAAAGTGTAGAGGATGTCTTTCAAGCAATTGCAAATGTTATCATTGACACTACAATTGAAAAGAAGCTAAACGTTCCAAAAGAAGACACAACTATACCTAAATAATTAATTATTTAAGAGACAAATCCAGATTATATAGAACAAAGTCCTATATGTATCACCTCTATCTTTATTAACACTAATTAGTTAATTATGAATAGATGGGTTAATTAAAAAAATATGAAAAGCAAATACGGAGATTGGAGAAACCATGTCGCCAAAGCCTTCAACGAGTAACCTAAAAGCTTTGATTAATGCAATCATTTCTAACGGAAAAACTGGTAATCTCAGAACAGTCGTACAAACTCTCAGCGATTTTGAAAAAGAAGTGAAGCATTATAGAGGGGATGCCGAAATTCAGTTATTGTTAGCAGAAGCTTATAGACATGCTTTGGAACCATTTGGAGTTGCAAAGAAATTCAGAGATTGTGAACAGATGATTTCAAAAATTGAAGGAATTCTAAAATCACAGTCAAAATCAGAGGATTTGCAAGAATTTTACAGTGAAGCATTAAGTGCGTTAATTTATCATTATATAATGAATGAAATGGACAAAGAAGTTCATAGAACTCTAACTAAATGTGGGAATTTTGCGAGAAAGCATCAAACCAATCCTTTCGTTCAGTTTAATTATGCTATGTCTTTATCACAAGTTGCTGAATATTTCTCTGAAAAAGAAAATAAGGATATCACTTACAACATTTTATGGGAAATCGTTGGACTAGTAACATTCTTTCCAGGGAAGGAAATAC
>JAGMDP010000073.1 GCA_023128635.1 Candidatus Heimdallarchaeota archaeon
ATCTTCTTCGTTTTCAGCAAATCTGATAAACCGTTTATCCGGTAGTAAATTTAATCGTTTACTGGTGAAAAACAAATTATTACAAGAGATCAATCGAAAATGAGAGGGATCATCTAAGTCATCCAAAAAGTACTCGCTTTCGAGTAGGAATCCATTGGTTTGCTGATAGAGTAATTTTAGATAATCGGGTAACTCCATATCTTTGAAAAAGAGTAACTCATCAACATGCATATTCGTTATTCCTGCTTCAAAGGTGATTTCCACTTTCGGATCATCAAGATACTTATCTAAAATTAAGATGACTTCCAACTCCTAATATGTCACTAACAAAATACAAGTTGTTAACAAAAATAAATATGTTGAAATAGAGTTTTTACCCTATTTCATCAATTCTTTCATTTTATTGAAGCCTAATTCAAATGCTTTCATGTTTGTAGCAATAATCTTCTCTTTTCCTCTGAATTGGATGTTTAAGGCTTGCTTAAGAGAGTCTATTGTGAGTGGAAAATCAGGGATAGCGAATAATGCACCACACAATACAACGTTCTGAGTTCGTAAATCACCAGCTTCTTTTGCAAGCTCAAAGGCATCAATTAGGAAAACCTTCTCAGAATAGGGCTTAATCAAAGCTAAAATGCTGTCTGCTTCGGGGTATTTTGCTCCTTTCTTAATACCTAGACTTGGAGGAACAATGATGTGACTATTCATAATTACGTAACCATCTTTAGGCTTGATTTTCCTAACAGCACGAGCAGTTTCGCCCAATTCAAAACTAAGGAGAACATCAGCTCCGGCATCCGGAATGAGGGGACCATTAACAGGGCCTAAGCGGATTTCAGTGTTAACAACACCACCTCGTTGAGCCATACCGTGGATTTCGCTCTGAACAACATAGATATCTTGAATCAAGGCAGAATTGCCTATAAGAGCAGCAGCGGTAAGAACACCAGTTCCACCGACACCAGCGATTTCAATTTGATAAGATTTCTTCAAATCAGTCATCTTCTTCACCTCTTAGTAAAAGCATCATAAGGACAAATAGAGCGACAAACACTACAGCCCACACACACGGATTCATCAACGTGTGATTTATTCTTTTCATAGTCAAAAGTAATTGATGGACAAGCGAAATCTCGGACACAAGTTCGACAACCAATGCATTTCTCTTCATCTGTGTAGTAAGTATCCATTGTTTCCTTGGCGCGTCTCATTTTCCTGCTGTAATCTAAAGCACAATCTCTTCTAGCGATAACAACAGCAAGATCGTTGCAATCAAGCGCTTCACCAATGACTTCAATAGTTTTATCATGATCCCAAGGATCAACTATCCACAAATTCTTGATGCCAATACCTTTGCAAACATCCTCAATCATAACAACACCGGCAGGTTGACCAAAAGCACCGAACCCAAGTTCAGGGGTTGGTTGTCCGCCTGTCATGGCTGTTAGGTGATTATCTACAACTACTAGTAAGAATTTTGCTTTGTTCACTATTGCATTTACTAGTGCTGGTATTCCTGTGTGGAAGAATGTTGAATCTCCTATTACTGGTATTATTTGTTGGTCTGTTGCTTGTGCTAGTCCGTTTGCTATACCAATTGATGCTCCCATTGCTACTGTGGTATCTACTGCGTTTAGAGGTGCCATGAATCCTAGTGTGTAACACCCAATATCTCCTGGCATTATTGGTTTTATTTTTCGTTTTCTTGCTGCTTTCTTTATTGCATAGAATGTTGACCTGTGAGGGCATCCTGCACACAATTCGGGTGGTCTATTTGGCAATAGTTCATTGATTTCTGTTTGTGATGGAAGTCCTTCACTAACTGGGTCAAATTTCTTCTTCATGACCTTCGATAGTGATTCTTTTAGAATTAATGGATTCAATTCATTTGAAATCGGGATTACTTTTTCTTTTCGTCCATAGATTTTGACTTTGATTCCATTTTCAGCTGCGAGAGCTTTCACTATCAATTCAAAGTATGGTTCTACTTCCTCAGCAATTAGACATTCGGGATGTTCTTTTAGTAATTCGATTATTTTTGCTTCTGGCATTGGATTGCTTAACCCAATCTTATAGATTGTAGGATCAATGCCCATTTCTTGCACTGCATCTTTCACATACAAGTATGATACTCCAGAAGTAATTACTAGTAAGGGATCTTTTCCTTTTTCCACTACATTCCACTGTGATTTACTCGAGTAATCTTTAATCTCGTCCATTTTAGCTAGTAACTGTGGTTTTGTTCTTCTTGCATTTCCTGGCAAGCAGACAAATTTTGCTGGATCTTTTACGAATTCTCCCTTATTGGTTTCTCTTTTTGGGATTTCCCCTAAAATTACTGGTCCTCTTGAATGGCTTAATCTTGTTGTTGATCGAATAACAACCATGGATTCCCATTTCTCAGAGAACTCATAAGCGTATTTTGTCATATCTAATGCTTCTTGTGGGGTTGATGGTTCCATACAAATTGCATGAGCAGCTAGTGCATACATTCTGGTATCTTGCTCGTTTTGGCTCGAGTGAAAGCTCGGGTCATCTGCAATTACCATAACAAATCCTCCTTTCATTCCACCGAAGAGAGCGGCAGTGAAAAAGGGATCTGCTGCAACATTTAATCCCACATGTTTTGCTGCAGTAAATGAACGTAATCCGCTCCATGAAGCACCTAAAGCTACTTCAAAAGCTATTTTCTCATTAATTGACCATTCCGCATGCATTCCTGTATCTTTCCCAAAATGAGCTATTGTTTCCATAATCTCAGTTGAGGGCGTTCCTGGATATGCTGCTGCGACGTCAACTCCTGCTTCCAAAACTCCCCGAGCAAACGCTTCATTACCGCTCAGTAGCATTTTGGTTACTTGTTTGGTCACTTTATTTTACCTTCTTTTTCTTATACACAAATCTCAGTTTCTATGCTTTGCTAAAAATAAGCAATTTACTTGTTCTTTTGATAGTTAAATAGTTTTTCAAGTTTCTAGTTCTTCTTTTTAACAAAGAGTTTTATCCCTAATTCCATTTATAACTACTTTGAAAACTTGGATGAAAGCTCCTTAGCAACAAAAGTTTTTTAATTACACAAAATATGTTCAATTTTGAGAATTACTTGAATGTGGTCTTCATGGAATTAATGGACAAGATTTGGTTAGCAATAATCGCAGTTTTTGCCTTTCTCGTCACGTTTTTCATAACTTGGTTTTTAAGCAAGTTCTTCTTGAAAAAAGGGATATTTGGCCACGATGTTCACAAAGCAGATACTCCAAAAGTGGCTGAAATGGGCGGAGTAGGTTTAGTTATTGTTATGTTTATTGTTTCATTTTGCTGTATATTCATTTTTAGGGAGGATTATTGGCAGCATTTCACAGTTGCTACTCTAGTTATTCTCATTGTAGGATTAATCGGAATCTGGGACGATCTAAAAGCATTAGGAGCTATCTCAAAACCATTTCTTCTACTTATCCCTGCTATCCCTATTCTTATTTGGCAGACCGTTGAAAATCCGGGTCTCTTGGATGGTGGGTTATTATTATTTGATCCCGGACCCTATTTGCCTTTTATTGGTCAAGTTAGGATTACAATTATTTATTGGATTCTAGTTCCTTTCGCGATTACAGTGCTATCTAACGCTACAAATATGTTAGATGTTATGAATGGTTCCACTCCCATTACTGTTTTGCCAGTTGCAGCTGTGGGAATTATCGCTACTACCCTTTTTTATTTCAAAGGCTTAGTAACTTTTCCTGGGCTAATAATGTCCATACTCCTCTTTAGCAGTCTCTTAGCCTTCTTCTGGTTTAACAAATATCCTGCAAAAATATTCTGTGGTGATACGGGCAGCTTGACTATTGGAGCTGTGGTAGCTCTCATTGCAATTTTTGGTCGTATTGAAATTATTATTATTGTTGCCATGATGCCACACATTATGAATTCATTTCAAATAATAAATAGTGTAAAAGGTTTCAGAGAAAGAAGAGAAATTAAGGAACGACCAACAATGGTAATTAAACATAAGAAAGATGGGAAGTTAGAAAGCGTGGAAATAGCTGCGAACCCTAATGAAGACGCTCCTTTAACTTACACTAGATGGCTTGTAGCAAAACAACCACTTAAAGAACAAGAAATCGTCGCTTCTATGGGCGTTGTTTCTTTGGTGTCCTTTACTCTCGCTCTAATTACAATGGGTCTCATTTTCATTACGATTTGATGCTTTTTCCAATTTTCCTTTTGAAAACCTTAATTCAGTGGGGATTTTATCGCTAAAACACCTCAAGTATTCCACAGATAATATCTCTATTAATACGAGAACATGCTCTTGGTCTCACACGGGTTTTTAAAAACAAATCACCTATCAAAAAGTATAGGTGAGGAACTTTGGAATCGTTTATCAAGAATATAACAGAAAAAGAACAAGTACCAGATTTATTTCCAAAAGACGGTGCTCTTCATGATTCTAATGATGTAGATGCTGATCTAAGAAAGATCATTGAAGAAATTCAAGCGAAAATCTTAGTTATCGGGGTCGGTGGAGCAGGAAATAATGCGATTACTCGTCTAAATCAAACAGGGCTTGTTGGTGCAATTACCTTAGCAGCTAATACTGATGCTCAACAATTACTGTATTCCAAGAGTCATAAGAAAATGCTTCTTGGTCGAGAATTATGCCGAGGATTAGGTGCAGGGAATGACCCACAAATTGGGGCTGAAGCTGCAGAAGAATCGAGTGAGACTCTAAAAGGTATTCTATCACAAGTTGACATGTGTTTCATTGTTTGCGGATTAGGTGGAGGAACCGGAACAGGAGCAGCACCGGTTATTTCTAGACTTGCCAAAAATCTTGGAGTACTTACTGTTTCCATTTGCACATTACCGTTTGAAGTTGAAGGAAGAGTAAAAGCTCAAAATGCAAAAGAAGGTTTGAGACGATTATACGAAAGCAGCGATACAACTATTGTTGTTCCTAATGAGAAATTAATAGAAATTGTTCCCGATCTTTCTTTAAAAGAAGCATTCTTAGTTGCTGATGAAATACTCATTAGAGCTGTAACCGGTTTAACTGAGTTAATTAATAGACCTGGAGACGTCAACGTTGATTTCGCAGACGTTCGCAGAGTACTCGGTGAGGGTGGTGCAGCTATCATTGGTCTCGGAGAATCAAGCAGTCCAGATAATCGTGCACAAGAAGCAGTCGAAGATGCACTCAGTAATCCTCTCTTAGAGGTAGACATTCGAACCGCTAAAAGCGTTTTACTAAACATAACTGGTGGCAAAGATCTCAATTTGAAACAAACAGAAGAAGTAATTCGTGCTGTGACCGATCAATTAAGCAACGACATCATAGTTAAATTCGGTGTTCTTATAGATCCTGATCTTCAAGGAACAATTCGCGCAACAATCATAGTAAGTGGAGTAAGAAGTCCATATATCTTGTCCAATATCTCAGACATAAATTCCTTGGGATTAGATTACGATCTTGAAGAAGATCTTGATCTAGGTCTTGAAACGTTTGAATAATTAAAAGAAGTGGAGTGCTTTTTACTCCTCTTCTAACATTAATTTTTTTTAATTAATCTAGTTGCTTTGTTTCAACTGGTTTTGAAGTTTCAGCAATAAAGGTATCAGCATATTTGTCAAATTCTTCTTGTTCATCAAGTTCTTCTAGAAGCGGGTCTTTTTTGCCATTAGCTTCAGTGTCAGCATAATCATCAATCATTAGACCTTTCCTTGCTGAATAAATGATTCCGCCAATAATTAAAATTGAAAGTACTCCAGAACTTGCAAGAAGAACGTACATTGGTAAAATATATTCTGCAATTAATGAGACAATACCCATGCCAATAAGTTGTGCTATGCCTTGTGCAACTTGTTGAAATCCAAACACACGTCCTTGTTTCTCATATGAAACCGTTTCTTGTATTAAGGTTGAAGATGGAACATTTATCATAACACTTAGCACTCCATATGCTCCTAATACTGTAGCAATTACCCAAACATTTCTTGAAACCGCAAAGACATACATACCAATGGTAGCTCCAAGAAATCCCAGATTTATCAATAAGATTTTTCGCTTAAGTTTTCCAAAGCTCATTAATACAATGGCTGCAATGATTCCCGTAGCTCCCATTAGTCCTTGCAGAGCACCATACCAAGTAGAGCTTAGATTCATTTCACCTCGAAGTATCACAATAAATAGAACATTTATCGCTCCAAAAGCGAACGTTAAACCTGAAAAGATAATCAACATGTAGGAAATTTTTGGTTGTTCTCTTATGGTTCGGAAACCAACTTTCATATCATCATAAATGCTTCTAAATTCCTGTCTGATTGATTTTGATTTTTCTCGCACAACTTCGGGTGGCTTTTTCCCTACTCTAAAAATAAGCAGTATTAGCATGCCTGAAACTATGAATGTAGTTGTATCGAAAATAAAACTTAACCTATAACTAATAGCTGCAAGTACTCCTGCAAGCACAAACCCTACAATAGTTGCGACTTGGAAAACAGTAGAACCAATCGAATTCGCTATTAGAAGATTCTTTTTCTTCACAATTAATCTTGTATAAGCACTTCTTGCCGGGAAGAAGAATGCTGCTGAGGATGAGTTTAGGAAACATAAGATGAAGAGGAATAACAGAATGTATCTTACACTGTAATAATTGAAATTATTAATAGTAACAAGAACCATAATAGAATCTTTTAGAAGATATACAATAAGGTAACCTAGCGAAGCAAGAGCACTCAGAATATTGGACCAAAACATAATTTTTCGTTGATCAAATCTGTCTGTATAAACACCAGCTAATGGAGTAATAATTACAAAAGGTAGTAACCAAATTATCGCGAGAATTCCCATCATGAATGGGCTTTTGGTCAAATCCCAAACTAGAAATTCCAGAGCAAGACCAGAAATAGCTCGACCAATATTTTCAATGAATTGTGCTCCAAATAAAACCATAAAAGCTTTATTCTTCAAAACTTCAACAATTGATGGTTTTTCTTCTAAATTGGCGATTCCATTTTTCTCTTCGATTGATACAGACATTAAGTTTTGCTCCTTGCATTCAATTCTCGTTGAATATTTAATTATTCTTAACTCTCTTGAATTAACTGATTAAGAGTAAGTGGTATGGTCAGTCTATATATAAAAAATGGTTTTTAATGACCAGCGAATCTAGAAGAGCTAATCTCAGATAATGACAAAAGATTTTAAAGTAATTTACTTCTTTTCAGATTAACTGTTTGATTAAACTCAATCAGAATCAAGTAAGCATAACCTGGAGAAGAAACTCATGAATATTGGTGAATTCTTTACAAGAAGCAGAAGATTATTAATTCATAGTAAAAGGCCAGATCGAAAAGAAATATGGTTAACTGTTCGTATTACCGCACTCGGTATATTGGTCGTAGGTTTAGTTGGTTACGTAATTCACATTTTGTTTACAGTACTTCTCCCACAAGCAACTGGTGGTTAAAACAAAGATATAACCATTCTGTGAGTTATTTGCTTACAATTTCCTTATTGATATATTATTAATACCCTTGTTGAAGCGTCTAATAGATGCTTTGCCAAAATGGTTTTTAGGAAGTTCTAGAAAAAGTTTAATAGGTCAAACTACTGCGGTTGAAATTGATAGGAAGAATAACATATGACTATTTGGACTTTACGGGCAACTATAGGTCAGGAAAAAGCTATAGCCAAACACATTAGAGAAAAAATCAAGAATAAAAAAATTGGTGTTTGGTCTCTACTTATACCAGAAGCTTTGCGTGGGTACATCTTTATTGAATCCAACACAATAGAAAGCATTGATCAAGCAATTATCGGTATACCACACGTAAGAAGCAGAGTTGTTGGTGAAGTAGAAATTGCTGAATTAGAAAGTTTCCTAGTTCCTAAACCAACCATTGAAGGATTACATGTTAATGATATAATCGAAATTATTAGTGGACCCTTTAAAGGTAGTCGTGCAAAGATCAATCGAATCGATGTTGGACGTGAAGAAGTTACTGTTGAGCTTTTAGATTCCCAAATTCCCATTCCAATTAAGTTGCATTCTGATTTCTGTAAAGTAATTGAAAGTGCCGCTGGAGAGGAACCTGAGGAAGAGCTTACTATGGAAGACAAACCAGCAAAAGATGGAGCAGAAGGGAAAGAAGAAGAAGAAGAAGGAGATATATT
>JAGMDP010000074.1 GCA_023128635.1 Candidatus Heimdallarchaeota archaeon
TCTTTTTCAATTGTAATCTTGTTTGCTCTTATCTTACCATTTACAAATGAAGGCGAACTTATTTGGAAGATGAATTCCTCGCATTCGATATCCCCACCAACTTCCAATTTCCCTCTTATGTCAACCAAACCATGAACCTTTACTTCTCCTTCAGCAATTAGTCCCCCTACAGATTTTAATTCAGAAGCGGTAATATTTCCAAAGGCAGTTAACCCTCCAGTTGAGTCGATTTTTTCTTCGACTTCAATATGCCTATTGCTTTTTACTCCTCCTTTCACAGTCAAGTTGGTAACCTTTATGCCTTCTTTAGCTTGTACTCCACCAGATGCATCCAAATTCCTTGCTTGGATTTTTCCGCCTACTACAGATCCACCTTTTATATCCATGTCCATTTCAACAATGACATCTGCATCTATTCTCAAACCACCGTAGACTTTCAATCTGTGTGTCCAAAGACTGCCATGAAGTTTTATCGATCCCTTTACATCTACTAAATTTGCATTTAAACTATGATTGGATTCGAGTCCCCCCAAAATGTGCACTTCATCAAAATCTGCATCATCTTCTAGAACTGTTCCAGCTAAAGCTCTTAAATCAGGTTTCTTACTCATCTGTTTCCTCTCGTTTAATTGAGTGATTACACTATTTTTAGAAAGTGTTTTCTAGAATAAAAATTCATCGAATCATTATGTATGCGGACAAAAATACTCATCTTTGGTTAAACACAATTAATTTAAATGTTATTTTCCCCTTACCCTACAAAATCCTATTTGAAAAAGTGATTTCATAAGGGAAGAATATGTTTGCCTCGCATCCTATTAATATAATTAATGTTATTGCTGGAGCTGTAGCGATTACAGTCAGTGTTCTTATTCTTATAAAAGATGTGAGAGCAACTCTTAATCTTCTTTTCTTTTATTCTCTCTGTGCTTGGGGTGTTTCTTTAGTTTTAAATGGATTAACCTTTTTATATAAGCATCCTACAACAGGTGCTAATGCTGTAAGAGATTTTGTTTCAGGGTTAGGTTCTGTTGGAGCATTTCTTATTTTCGTTACAGCCTTTTCTATGTTTAAAGGTGAGCATTATCTAAAGAAGTGGTATGTTAATTTTCCCCTTATAATCCTTGCAATTGCTAATACAGCAATAGGAGTAATTTTTGACAAAGTCGTTTATGATTCGGAAGATCAATTATATACTGATGCTGGGGTTAAAACCACTCAAGATGCTCCTTGGGTGTTAATTTTCCTATACTTAGTTCCTGTTGTAATGATCATTTTAGCGAATATTTACTTTGCTCGAACAAGAAAAGAAGTGGATGATCCAGTTATTAAGAAAAGAATTCTGTTTGTCATTTTAGGGTTTACTTTCATAGTATTAGGCGTTCTAATTTTTGCTTTAAATGGAGTTGTTGATGAAATATACCCAGGAAGTCCCTGGGAAATAGTCTTTTGGATTTTTGCTACGCTTTTCTGGATAGCAGGACCGATCCTCCAGCTCATAGGGTTCAATCTTGGCAAGATATCTCCAGCAGGAGAAGAAGAATCAACCACTTAGAATCTAAAGATTGCACAGAAGATTGATTTACTTACCTAATAGCAACCCTTTATTAAACTGTTAAATAAATAATAGTTAGATGTAAGTACGAACTACTTACGTTGGAAAAATACCTATAATTAGGTGAAATGATTTTGAGGTTGAACAAAATAGTAGTTTTTGCAGCAATGATGCTAGTGCTCACACCTTTGTTAACTGTCATCGGTACAAATAACACCGTTGATCCAGTTTACACCCCAAATACTTTTGGTGATAGCGTTGGCGTAACTGCTGGAATGACCATAAAATATGATATTAATGAGCTTGCTTTCCCAGCAATACCAAATGTAACCATTTCGGATCTTGCAGGAAATCAATTATACGTTAAAGTTATGTCTGTAGAAGATAAAGACTTTGGATCCGGAGTAATTGGTAAATGGATCAATTACGGAATGGGTTTAATTTTTAAAACAGATGAAACCATAACCATCGGTGAAGGATTTACTGCTTTGGATTTAATTATCCCAACCGGAGCAGCAACTCCCGCAGTGATTCTCTCAGGTGTTCCCCATTTCAACGGAAGCTTATCACCAACTTTCTTCTTCTTAGATGATGGCTGGGCTACTCATCAACTTGCATTTGAAGCTGCAGGATTCGATGTTGAAAATAATGTAGATGACTTCTCAGTAGCTATAGCTATTGGTGATGGTTTTTTTGGTCTAAATTACAGAAAATCTGATGGTGTCCTAGGTGGTATGCGCATTGAAGACATTTACATCATGGGTATGAATTACACTGACATGATTTTTGATATTGCCATTGCATCAACAGAGACTAAGGGATTAGATCTTACAGTAGGTCAAGAAATCGCTTTAGTAGCAGATATCGCTCATCTAGCAGTAGAAGGTACTGGTGAGATTTTTTCCATGCTCAATACATCTATGATTGATAGTTTCACAGATGAAGTTGCCAGTATGGAAGGTCAAACTTTACTAAAATATATTATTACTGGTGTAGAAGGGCTTTATTACACTGCAGATGTTTATTCCTATGATTTCACTACAGAGTCCTTAGTAAAAGCAGTAGATGAATACCTATTCATGGGCTTCTTTGGTGGCAACCAAATGGATGAACCACCATTATGGGATACTGGAATGATTTACACACCAATCTACGCACCAGCAATAACTGCTGACTATGACATTTATGGTGGATATATGGTTTTAATTGACACAATTGTTGGCATCTATCTAGAAGACATCCTAGCATTTCTCCCCACAACAACATCTGGCTTAGATTTCACAATCAACACAGTCGATGGCCAATTTGGAGTCGAGGAAAAGAAGGGATACTTCTTCTTAAAAGAATCATTAGATGTTAATATTGACTTTTCAACAGCATTAACACTACCATCTCTAGAAGGTTTCTTCAATCCTATGGTTGACCCTACAATTGACATCAATGCAGTTCTTCATCAAGAAGGTTGGGTAGCTTATTCAGAATCAGGTATACTCGCAGGAATGAGAATAAAAGCAGATGTCGATGTAACAATCACTTCTGATTTCGCAACAATTTCTGATATGCCAACTGGAACAATTTCCATTGATTTTGATTTCAAAATTGTCAATCCAGACTACAATCCTCCCGATCCAATTAAAGGCGGAATCTTCCCAGGATACACTTGGTTAGTTGCTATTCCAGCACTACTCGCAGTTGCAGCTATAGGTCTAATTAAGCGACGTAAATAACTGAAATAATATCAAATAAGTTAATGTGCGAATTTTTCGCACACCCTTTTCATTTTTTTATTTTTATTCCTTCTAATAAAAGTGATTTTTTAACCCCCTAAAGAATTTAGAAGTATTTAAGGCAAATCTTAGAGAGTTGATTGAGTCTAATCTTAGATTCAATTACTTACTACAAAAGTACCGAACAAATGCTTGTAGTTGAGGATTCCACAAAATATAAAGGGGTTATTAGTTGAAAAAACTCAAAATAGATTTGGAAGAATTATTTAAGGGAATTGGAAGTAGGAGTTCTCAGAAATTCATAGAAGAAGATTTGGATTATTTTCTAGATGAAACTACTGATAAGAGAAGACTAAGTACTTCTTGGTCTAAAATAACTTCTATTGGCAAAAAAATCTGGCAAATGCCGGAAATACGAATCATTCTTCTTGTGATAGCTTGTAGATTGTTTTTTATCCTGTTTACCCAGTGGCCAATGGACTTTGATTTCTACATTGATATTTCCCGACGAGTTCTTGCAGGTGAAAGACTTTATACAGATATTGTATCAACACATATGCCTTTAGCAGATATTCTGTATGTGACCATGTATTTCATTTGTCCTTGGAAAAACAATATCATTGTTCTTAGAATGTTTATGAAATTTCCTTTTCTCTTAGCAGATATTGGTATAGCTTTAGCAGTGATGAAAATAGTTGAAAAAGCCATAATAAAGCATGATTACGAAGGAAATGTCTTGGATGATCCCACGTTTGAAAAAGTCAGAAAATCAAAATTAACTGCTGGGTATTTTGTGGCGTTTGCTTTGCCGTTAATACTACAAACTGGTGGTGGAAGATATGATAGCCTTCTCATTTTTTGTTTTGCTATGGTCATTTATTGTATTCAGATTGGTAATTGGTTTGGTATTGCTTTCTATGCAGCGCTAGGTTCCTCAGCAAAATACATCGGTATTATTTTTCTTCCTTTTGTGATTTTTTGGATGAAAAAGGATGATATCCTTCCTTTTATTCTTGGCTTGCTTCTGGGACTCTTGCCCATTTTTCCATTCTTAGTTACCATTCCATCAGATTTTGTTTCAGCCATCTTGTTAAGAGATTCTCATATTGCCTATGGTTTTTCAATTTGGCATGCAATATTCATTATCTGGAATGGTTTTAAAATGAAATATGTCGGAGGAATAGAGGATACTTATGCATCTCAAAACGAACCGTTGTTTATTCAAAAATCCTACATGGCGTTCTTTGTTGGTATCTATTTTGTAGTGTTTGTAATATACATAACAAGATACAAGGATTTAATGAAAAAACATACAATTGACAAACTACCACTCTCTACAATTACGTTACTAGTTTTTCTGCCCATTTTCATATTTGCACTAACTTTCAAAGCAATTAATATACAAATTCTAGCTTGGTTTATTCCATATATCGCTCTTCGGAAAAAGAAAGGACTATTAATTGAGTTCACTCTTCTCACGTTAATACATGGACTGGCACTGGTATTTTATGAAGCTCAAAATACTGAAGTATTTCTAGGACTATCCGATTCGCCTGCATCAGAGAATTCTTTCTTTTATCGTATAATTGTCCTACCAGCATTAAAGCTAGCTCAAATTATTCCTGCAGTTGTTTGGGTTTCTGTTATATTTGTGACTATCATCTGGTATCTTGTAAGGACTTCTGTAGAGTTCATCAAGTGTTCGAAAGAGCTTTTAAGCAAGGATTCAATCCCAGTAATTCCAATGTAAGAAAATCTTTCACAATATTCAATTCAAAATAAAAGATATTGCTATAAATCACTTCTCTTCCCTTAGAAGTGTGGATTTAGAAAATGGTTACTTGTGAATATCCTGACTGTGGCAGAAAGGAAGCTTTACCTTTCAAATGTCGATATTGCACTAAGTCATTTTGTACTACACATCGTTTACCAGAAAACCATGATTGTGAGAAACTTCATCTTGCTACTTCTCCATCCTATACACAATCAAATGTAAAGGAAGCAACAAAAGTAGAAGTTAGTGAGAAAAGAACCAGACGTCAACGAAGAAAAAGTGCTCCAATCGAGCCAGAATACTTTGAACCAGACTCTCACTATTATACTACCGATGATTCAGGCCAAGTCTATAC
>JAGMDP010000075.1 GCA_023128635.1 Candidatus Heimdallarchaeota archaeon
TACTAAATAAAATTACAGAAGCTCAGTGGACTGAGAAGCGACCAAATACAAATTGGGGTAATGTTACAATAGAATTCATTATAACAAAATCAATTCAACATACCTTAGAGCATGGAAATAAAATCCTTCGGAATGTACTATTTTGGGATTCACATTTAAGACGTTTGAATAGTAAGTGAGACTATAGTTCCTTCTGTAGCATCTACACTTTTACTATTCTTTTTCTATTCAATATTTCTCAACCAATTTCTTGTTTGCTCTACTTCCTCATCTGTTTTCAGGACACCACATAATTTTGCTAATTGAACTGCAAAATCAGTAAATGCATGACCTTGTGCAGTCAAGATGTTCTTATCGAGAACATAGTCAGTATCTTTGAAAGTGCTTTTTTCGTAGAATTTCTCCTCTCCTTCATTATCGATAGAAGCAGTACAATTATTCCCATCTAGAATTCCAGCATTCGCAAGAAAAGTTGGACCACCACAGATAGCAGCAATAATTTTTTCGTTTTTAGCTAAAGCAATAAGCTTGTCATTAAGATTCTGGATTTTCTTGGTATATTTTTCATTTCTGATGAAATCTTTCGGTTCTCCACCGGGAATAATGAAAACATCTACATCACCAATATTGACATCTTCAATAGCCACAGAAGCTTCCACTTTTAAATTGCTAAATGAGTCAACTAATCCCTTTTGAAAACCAACTGTTGTAAGATTATAATTGTCTCTTAGGAGCAATAAAGCTTGAATAACCTCAAAATCTACAAACTGATCATAGAGGAATAAATATGCATTTTTATTATTCATAACCGCTTTCTCTGAGATTAGCTCTTAAGGATATTCCCAAGTCTAATTTAATTAAAATAATGTCTACAAGAAATACTATTTACTTACAGTAAACTCCTTCATTTATCGTAATGTTAGACAAAAATTTTAAACTAATGTATTATTGAAGCTAGTTATTCATTTAAGAGGCTAAAATATGACATATGTGATTAAAGGTGAAGGACTAACAATTGAAGATGTTGTAAAGGTCGCACGTCACAACGAGAAAGTCGAATTGCATCCAGATGCAATAAAAAAGATGCAAGCATGCAGAGATATGCTTGAAGAGAAAATAAAGGCAAGAGAGGTTATGTATGGAATAACTACAGGGATTGGAGAATTCTCTGAAACATTCTTCAATGAAGAGGAAACCTTGTTGTTCCAGAAATACTTAATTTACAATCATGCTGCAGGCATTGGCGATGCAGCCCCTATTGAACATGTTCGTGCTGCTATGTTAGGCCGCCTAAATGTTCTTACACAAGGTTATTCTGGTAATAGAGTGATTATTGCTGAAACATATGTTGAGATGTTGAATAAAGGAGTTACTCCGGAAGTAATGGAAAAAGGTTCTGTTGGTGCTTCTGGGGACTTGTGCTCTATGTCACAAATTGCTTTACTGCTTATGGGTGAAGGACGAGCCTATTATAAAGGTAAATTAATACCTGGTAAAGAAGCTATGGAAAAAGCAGGCATTAAAGTTCCTGGCTTAGAACCTAGGGATGGTTTAGCGGCTATTAATGGTTCCAATTTCCTTACAGGTATGAGTGCTCTTTGGCTTTATGATGCTTTAAATTTCTTGAAGCAAGCTGAAATTGCTTGTGCAATGACGATTGAAGCCTTAATGGGTAATATGAAACCATATACTCCAAAACTGCACGAAATTAGGGGTTTCGCTGGAGCAATTAGATGCTCAAAAGCACTTTCTAAGCTTTTCAAAGGTGGAGACTTGTATGAAGGCAAATTGAAAGTAAAAGTTCAAGATGCTTACTCAATGCGCTCTGCACCTCAAGTGATAGGTGCTGCTCATGATGCACTTGCTTGGGCTCGATCACAAGTAGAAATTGAGCTTAATGGTGTAGGTGATAATCCTGTCTTCTTCACCAAAGAAAAGTTAACGTTAACTGGAGCTAATTTCCAAGGAACTCCTGTTTCTCTACCAATGGATATTGCGGGAGCAGCTATAACCATGGTTTGCGTAATGTCTGAACGTCGAATGAACCGATTGAATCATCCAGCTCTAAGTATTGGTCTACCACCATTTTTAACAAAAGGTGCAGGTTTGATGTCTGGTTTAATGCTAAGTCAATATACAGCTTGTATGCAAATCGTTGAAATGCGAATTCTCTCCATGCCTGCTAGCATTCAATCAATTCCTGCTGCTGCGGATCAAGAGGATTTTGTTTCAATGGGTATGAACACTGCTTTGAAGAACAACCAAATAATGGATAATGCTTATGGTGTTCTTGGCATTGAGTTTATGGCTGCTGCACAAGCATTAGATTTCAGAGAATTCAAATTCGGAAAAGGCGTAACCAAAGCTAAAGAAGTAATTCGTAAACATGTTGATTTTCTAGACGAAGACCGACCATTATTCGATGATCATAACGCAATGAAAGCGCTTGTCAAATCTTGCGAAATCCTTGAAGAAGTCGAGAAAGAAGTTGGAAGTTTAGATTAAGCTATATGAATGGGATGTTCCCATTCTCTTTCTGTTTTTATTTTTACCTAAACAGTGATTTTGAGTTTGAATTTGCAAACTGGACAAACATCGTTCTCTCTAAGCCAATCCTCTAAGTAATTCTTAATGAAATAGGATTCGCAAGAGGGACACTGTAAAACATCCTGATCTGTTCTGAGTGGGAGTTTTGAAATTCTACATAATTCATTAGAAGGGGGATTTGTTATCACATAAGCATCAATACGGTATCTACCTGAAGATGATTGGACTCGAGGTTGTGCAAAATCTTTGATTTCACCATCTGATTTTTCAGGAGTATAAGTAGCTAATCTTGAGTGAATCTCTTCTCTGTCTTTCCCCCAATCTTGTTTACCTTTTAACCTCATCATAAATGCCATGAGAATCATCATAAGAAAAGCTACCACTGCAAAACCAAGTATGAAGTAAAACATGAACATGCTACCAGCAAAATAACCGAATAATGAAAACCCACCAAAAAACACTAAGACGACAAAAGCCATGATAATAAAGAACTTGAAACTTCCAGTCTGTTTGCTCATAATGTGTAATAGAAAAATCAATTACAAAAATATAGCGTTATCGGATATCAAAAAATAAGACCCACAGAGGAATTACTTTTCATAGAAAACATTAAATATTGTTGTCTTTGCTTTCTCTCTAGGTGCAACTCATAATGTGGGATAATGTTCACTAAAAGAAAATATGCAATAAGTCTATTTTATATAAGGTTAAATCCCACTTCTAAGCCATTTCTTTTGAGGAAATTTTTTGAATCTCAAAGGAAAAAGAATAGAATGATACAAGTAATTTTGAGGTGTCTCAAATGACTGAAGAAGAAACAAAAAAAGTGAAGATAGGAAAACCATCCGGTTTCAGAGATTTCTTTCCAGAAGAATATGCAAAAGTTGATTTTGTACTAGGAACAATGAGACGAATTTCACGTGAATTTGGGTATGTGGAATATCAAACTCCAGCAGTAGAACTACGTAAATTATATGAACTAAAATCGGGAGACGAAATCGTTGGAGAAACATTCAAAATTACAAGTAGAAGTGGGCAGAAGTTGGTATTGATTCCTGAATTAACACCAACTCTTACAAGAATGCTTGCGGAACGACAACAGTACTATACAAAACCCATCAGATGGTTCTGCATTCCTCGGTGCTACAGAGATGAAACGCTTCAAAGAGGAAGAGTCAAAGAATTCTGGCAGTATAATATCGACATACTTGGAATGGATGATATTTATGCCGATGCAGAAATAATTACAATTCTTACGAAAATAATTGCTGAATGTGGATTATCCAAGAAGCAATTTGTTGTCTACATTAATGACAGAAGTTTTATGCAACAATTCATGGAATCAATAGGAGTAACTGATTTTCTCTCAGTATTTCGAGTTTTTGATCGAAAGAGCAAATTATTCCAAGAATCCATCTTTAAGAAATTAAAAAATAAGTTCCCTAATGACCAAGCAAATGACCTGGCATTAAAGATTAGACAAAATATAAACTCACTGAATACTATCTATGAAATAATTCCTCAAATAAAAGATGTTGAAGATGTGGTAGACAATATTTCTATCTTAATCGAGAGTTCATTTAAAGATGCCTTAAAGGAATTGAAACTAAGTAAAGACCAATTAGATATTCTATTTAATTTATCCGAAATAAGAGCTATTCCGAGTAATTTCTTGAAGCAAGTAAAGAAACTTACAAAACTCGAAAACATAAATGAAATACTGAAGAATCTCGAAGAACTTGCTTCACTACTAAAAAACTTCGGCATAACAGATTATGTTCTCTATGATGGTAGTCTCGCACGCGGTTTAGACTATTATACAGGGATAGTTTTTGAGGCATGGAGTAGAGAAGGAGTCCTTCCTCGTGCAATAGCTGGAGGAGGACGATACGCAGACTTAGTAGCTATACTTGGTGGGCAACCATTGACAGGTACAGGTTTTGGTTTCGGTGAAACGGTTCTTATGGAATTAATGGATGAATTCAAGGTAAAATATCCCGAGCAAGAAATCTGTGATGTGTACATTGCACCGATAAAACTTGAAGACTTATCAGTTATCACAAAACTATCAGATCAATTACGGGTTGAAGGACTAAAAACTATATTCAATCCATTTGATTGGAAACTAAAAAGACATTTCGAAAATGCAGAGAAAAGCAATGTTGAATGGATGATCATTGTTGGAAACAAGGATTTAGCAAATGATGCAGTAACACTAAGAAACATTATTTCCGGTGACCAGGAAATCGTTCCTCTTAAGAAAATAGTTAGTACATTAGTCAAACGAGTAAAGAAATGAAGAATATTTTTGGGGACCTCCCCCAATATCTCCTTTTATTTGGTAACTTAATATTAGTGAAAAAACAACTAAATATTACCAAGATTATTAACTGTAGTTAAATCATATTTTACGAATA
>JAGMDP010000076.1 GCA_023128635.1 Candidatus Heimdallarchaeota archaeon
ACATTATTCTCAAGTAATTTATCAATTGCTGGTTGAGGTATTCTTCGAGTAAGAAAAACTTTGAATTTTGACATGCTTATGTTCTCCATTATCATTTCTATTTCCATAAGAAGATATAATGTTTTTTTCTATTTACTAAGTATTAGTTAATAATTTCTCATAAACATAAACCTTTAATTAATAGTCTTAATTCATAGATAAGAAAAACCTATTCAATACTGTTTAGAATTCTCCGGAGGAAATTTAAATTATAGCATTCTTTGTTGAGCGTTTCTCAAAAGATGACATTGGGGGAGTTAAATCCTATTTGAGAAGAATGAGTAAGGCTCTGAAAAATTTGAGTTTTGAACCAATTATCCTTACACTAAAAACTGAGAGTAATCAACAGAGGGAAGAAGTAATAGATGGCATTAAAATTCTTAGGTTTAATTGTGGAGATTTTGTTGATCGAATTCAGAAATTCAATAATGCTTCAGAAGACGAAAAACAAATTCTATCAGATACGTTGTTTAAACCAAGTGATATTGAAAATACTGCTATGAAATTAGCAAAAGAGTTCCATTTGTTTATTAAAGAAAATAAACCAAGAGCAATTCATGTTCACAATTCTTATTTCATTACTCCATATGCTCTTTATTTCTTGAAGCAAAACCATGATACATTCCCAACTACCTCATTTTATTTTTGGAGTCATAGCCCTACTTCGAAATTAATTTTGCCTTCAGGTGAAGAAAGTAATCTTTATGACGTCTTAACCTCCTTTCAAAATTTATTCAAAGGAGTTTTTGCTATTAGCAAATCAGTTCAGACTGATATGACTAAAGTGGGCATTAAATCAAAAGTTAATTACATAGGCATTGACATTAACCTCTTTAAGAAGCGTTCGACACCAAGTACAAATGTTAGAGAGAAATTCGATATTCCAGATAATGCCTTTTTACTATTATATGCCGGGAGAATCATTGAAGAAAAGGGTTTAGCAATTTTGCCAGAAATATACAATGAGATGATTACTCGAGATAAATCATTTCGAACAATGCATGTGTTAATTGTTGGCGAAGGACGATACAAGAAAAACCTTGAAGAGCTTGTTACAAAGAATAAACTAGAGGAACGTTTTCATTTTACATCAGTTAGTTCTGATGAAGATCTTGTGGATATTTATTCGAGTGCTGACTGCTTTATTCTGCCTTCAAAAAGAGAAGCCTTGGGTTTATCTCTTATAGAAGCTATGAGTTGTTCGCTTCCCTGCATTGCTTCCGATTTACCTGGAATAAAGGAATTAATTACTCACACAAAAAATGGTTTAATTGTCCCACCAGAGAACAAGGCAGAACTAATTCGTTGGATTTCAGGTTTGTATTCAAATAAAAACTTGCGAGAAGCACTTGGTTCTGAAGCGAGAAAAACAATTGAAGAGTATTTTAATTTCAGAACACATTTAGACTATTTTTTGAAGAGACTTTTGAGATAATTTATCAATCAAATCTTATCTTAAATTTCAAAGAATCAAAAGAGAGCTTATTGAAGAGTTGAATCGTATGACTGGAAATTTGGATTTCTATATCGCAACTCTAGAGGATTTTGAGGACATTTACAAATTAATTGATTTAACAGGTTGGGGTGAAGCAAGAGATGATATTAAAAGAACTATGCTGAATCCTAATAGCACGTATATTACTGTAATTGATAATGAAACAGCAGAAATGATAGGAATTACATTAGCTGTATCTTTTGGACAAATAGGTGTAATTGGTCATGTTATTGTCAATCCAAATTTCAGAGGTATGGGGATTGGACAGGAATTAATGAATGAAGCAATGAGGATTTTAGAATTTCAAGGTTGTAAAACAATAAAACTGGATGCTGTTGAAAAAGCTAAAACTCTATATGAAAGAGTTGGATTTGTTTTTGAATTGAATTCACTTCGTTACAAAATTACTATTGAGAATCCTTCTAATCTCAATGACCTTATTACTAAAACAAAAAAATATGAACAAAAATTCCCAGTCATCAATTGTAAAGAAGATGATTTGGTACAAATTATTGAAGCCGATAAAGAATTCTTTGGAGGAAATCGAGAAAACTTGCTATTCCCGCTTTTCGAGGACTTTCCTGAATTTTCCTTTATTACTCGAGATAAAGATGATTCCTTAGCTGGATATTTGTTTGGTACGTTTCAAAATGGAGTCTTAAAATTAAGGATTGGAATAGCAGATTCATTTGAATCTACAATGGATTTACTAAGAGCAGCATTAGAAGCAGTAAAAACAAAAGAAGAAGTTCAAACCATCGCTCTTGGAATACTCGAGAATAGTATATGGGGAATTAAGGTATTGAAAGAACTAGGATTTGAACAAACAAGCTATTCATTAAGAATGTATTATGGTGTAAAAACTCCAGCTACTACTAATCCTGAAATTTTTGCTATTGGAGATCCAGCAAAGGGATAACACTTTACTAGAAATAATAGGCATAGTTTTCCAGAATTTTTCTGGATCCTTCTTCTAAATTCTTCGCGGTAATCATATAATGAATTATTTCTGTATCTTCTAATAATAATGCCGCTTCAATGATAACATTAGCATAACCACAGCTAGCGTGTCTCCCACGACCATTCAAACTAATAGTCTCTCCTGAAATTTTAAGCAATGGTTGAAGCCTTTCAAGCGCTCCGGGGATTTCACCTAAATGTATTTCACCAGCTTTATCGAAAATGAAAGCTCGAACGTCTTCTAAAGTGATTTTCTTAGGGGCACCAGCAATAAACTCGAAAATCAATTGAGTGATATAACTAGCTTCTACTCTTTTTGCATAAAAGCAATTGTCTCGATATTTAACTTTGAACTTTTTTGTAGAAATTCCTAGTGAAATTAGAAACATTTCTTGTTTAAAGAATGCATCCCAATCCTCTGAAAATTCTAGTTTTCTAAAATTAACAGCTGGGCATCTTAGTGTTGTTTGAAATATTAACAACGCTACCCCTAATGGTGTTAAATCATAATGTGAATGAACTCCGCCAAAACCTTTCCAGGCCATGCCTTCAGTTGGTCCTTCTTTTTCCCGAACCATAATTCCTTTTTCACTAAAACCTTTGAGAAATCTTTCAAATCCAGAAATTTTTTGGACATTAATTCGTTTTGCGATTTTTTCAGAAAGTTCTTTCACTCGACTAAACCGATTCAAATCTTTGGAATCAAAATACAATTCTAATTTTTTGTCATATTCGAAAAAGCGAGCTCGATTCAAAGGCTCTTCTAGGAAAGGTATCATTGCAGCAGTTGCGAGTATTGTGAAACTGGATTCATTATCAAAATTCCTAATGATGTCCTGAACTTTTTCTCTTATTTGACTCAAACTAATTCCACATTTAATTTAATCTAATAATTACATATTGGACTGATGACTGATAAAAACAATCCTATTTCATTTTAATTTTTCCCAATAATAGATTATTTTTCTAACTCGTATCTTCTTTAATCGATTCTTTCAAGTCATCTTGAGAGATAGTCTCTTCCTCTGTATTGTTATCTTCTTTTGTTTCAGGTAATTCATTAGCTTCTTTTGCTTGTTTTCTTTTTAACAGATAATAAATTACATTTGATAGTAGGAACATGAAAACTAGAATGCCGAAAATAATGAAGAAATATGTGTTAAATTTGCCAGCAACATTATCTACTTCTGCTGGTGTTAAATTTAGTATGTACTCAATTGGGTTCCCTGCAAGTAGTTGTTGACCTAAAAACACGTAGAATATTGACCTTGGAATAGAACCAATAAAAGTAGCTAAAAAATACTGCCAATCTTTCACATTCGCAAGTCCTGCAGCATAACTAATTGGATCAAACATTATTACTGGAACAGCTCTTCCAACTAAAATCGCCCAAAGTCCCCATCTTTTAATCCAGATATCAAAAACCAAAATCGATCTCTTCAAGATGCCTATTTTTTCTCCTGTTGCATCAATAATAGCTCTACCACCTCTTTTAGAGATATAGAATGTAATGACTGAGCTAACCATTGAACCTGCAACACCTATTACAGATCCCCATACCCAACCAAATATCATTCCTCCTGATAGGAGTATTAATTCAGAAGGTATTGGTGCGAATAGACTTTGTAAAATCATTAATGCGAGAAACAGAAGCACTTGCCAAGCTACATGTATTCCAATAATTGGTGCTATAAACCAGTCTCTGACTGTTAAGAACAGAAATTCCTTATCCACAATTATTACAATTAGTAATGCTATAGATGCTAAGATTATAATCGAGAAAATAATAGCTAAAACAATTTTATCCTTTGTCCATTGAAATTTTTTAGATTCGGAATCATCTATTTCCGGATCTTTTCTCTCCACAATTTCCTCTGATATAATCTTGGATTCTTCCATTTCCATTTCACCAAAGCATATAGTTGTAATGTCTTTTGAGTTATATTTCTACCTATTTTACTAAAAGAAACAAGTAGATAGGAAATGTAAATATAAAACAAAAATTAAAAAGGACTTCCTAATTGAGTGACACAGAAATAACGGGTGATTACTAATGTCTCTTAAAGAAATTTTAGCGAAAAAAAACTTAAGGTATCTCTTCTTAGGCGGAAAAGGTGGAGTTGGAAAAACCATTTCTGCTTCAGCAATTGCTATTGAATTGACGAAGCATTTTGAGAGAGTATTAGTAGTTAGTACCGATCCTGCTCATTCGCTTTCAGATTGTTTTGATCTTGATCTCTCAGGAGGAGAACCAGTCTTAATTGAGAGTGTAAAAGGGACTTTATATGGAATGGAGTTAGAAGCGGAAAAGGGTTTAGAACAGTTTCAGCAAATGAGTGCAATGGGAATGCCAAGTATGACTGATGCAGGCTTGCCTGGATTTCCTGGTGCCGAAGAAATAGAATTTGATGATGAATTGCCTGATGCTCCAAAATCCGAAGGACCCTCTATACCTGGTTTCAATATACAAGATGCTTTAGGAATGGGCGCAGACCTAATGGGTAGTGGTTCAGTCCCACCAGGTTCAGATGAAGCTTTTGCTTTTGGTAAATTACTTGAATTAATTGAGAGTAGCGAATATGATGTTGTAGTATTTGATACAGCCCCAACCGGTCATACACTGAGATTTCTTTCTCTGCCAGATTACCTTGATAGTTTCGTTGGTAGAATTATTAAAATGAGAATGCGTTTTGGTGGTTTCTTCAAAAGCTTAAAAGGAATGTTTGGTGGAGGATCTGATGCTGAAGACAATTCACTCGAAACTCTGGAATCTCTAAAGAAAATCATAACAAAAGCACGAGTAGAATTAGCGGACGATGCTAAAACAGAATTTATTCCGGTAACAATTCCTACATTAATGGCCTTATATGAAACTGAAAGATTGATCACCACATTAAGGGAATACAGTATACCTGTTGAACACCTCATTATCAATCAATTAATTCCCCCAAGCAAAGATTGTCCATTTTGTGCGCAAAGGTATAAGGTTCAAGAAAAAATAATGATGACTTTAAAGCAGTATTTCGGGAAATATGATTTAGTGGAAATACCTATGGTTCCACAGGAAATAAGAGGCATAGAACAATTAACTCTTCTAACTGAAAGATTGTTTAAATAAAAAAAAACTGCTAAGAATGTTTTTGAAAATAATTTTAGCAGTTTTGAGATTGTTGATTATTCAATAGGAGCTCGTATTGTCGCTATTGAATTATCTTGAATACCTTTGCTTAGGAGATCCTCTGGATTTCCAAAGATTTTGTATTCTTCAACAGTTTTCAAAGCTTTAATTTTAAAAACAAATCTCCTCTTTGCAACCACAATTTCTGCTTTAGTTTTAATTTCCAATTCATCTTTTAAATTCGTATGAATTAACAGCTCACCTTCAATGGCTGTTGCATCATGGAATATTCGTAATCGTTTCTCTTTATGCATATTTTACATCACTCAATTATAGTTTAAATGATTTATTATAAAATTACTACTTCCATTAACTTTAATTAATATTTGCAATAAACTTCAAGAAAATAATTGAAAAAGGGTTTTAAGTACCCTTTTGTGTTTTCCTTCTGTTGCGATAAATAACAAATGTAACGATTGTAGGAATTACCGCTAATAGTAGGATACCAAAACTAATGCCAAATGTTATCCACCACTCTAAGGATTTACTAATTATTGGAGTATCGATCTTAATCGTTATTTCAAGCGTGTTGGAATAAATGTAATATTCTTTTTCCCAAAGAAGTGTTTCTTGATTCTGGAATTCATATTCTATTTCAGTAGGTTCAATTTTGTATGAACCAAGAAGTTTAGCAGTAATATTATATCTGTAGATTGCTGATTCCCCTTGACTTAAACTGTAATTAAACCAAGGATTAACGCCTTCAGTTTCAAAAACCCAATCATTGTAAACTTGCTCAATTATTGTAAGATTGTAAGCTGTTACAATTCCTAAATTTGTAATATTTAACTCAATGATTACTGTAGCTATATCGGTGTTAAATTGTTCTATTTTAATTCGTTTCTCTAAGGTTCCATTTTCATTTGGTATGAGGAAATATTTCGTAATTGAGATCATTGGAACTTTTAAGGTCCAGTCACCCCCATCATAAATGGGCTCATATACTTCAAGACTGACTTGATTAGAAATCTCTTCAATCCCAAATATCAAATCCTCCAGCAAATCATAAGTCACCGTACAATTTGGGAATAAAAAGTCTCCAGTAAATAATGAATGAACCTCATAGCTGTATTCAAATGTCTCATCTATTCCCAGATAACTTGTATTCGCAGCAAAATGCGTTGCATTATATACAAAACTTGAGCTATTATATGGTTCATTATCTATTGATGTTAAGTTAATTTCTTGATGGAAAAAGTTTCTAATTCTAATAATTACTGTGAAGTTGTGTTCTACTTTTATTCTAGCATCTACTTCTTCTTCTCCACTACCACCATCTTCTGCTGAAACAAGGATGAATTTCTCCACTCGTAAACTTCTGTCCTGTTCCAAGACTCTAAATGTAATGGAATTTGAAAGGCTGAAACTATCTGTACCATTTGAATAAGTAAAAGTCACATTTGAATCTGGAAAAACAAATGTTCCAACTACTAATGGGGATATAGTATAAGTTGCACTTTCAGCTGTTGCTGAATTTATAATTGACCAGCTTTTATTGTAATCTCCCGCAACGGTAAAATCATTTTCAGAATAAAGTAGAGCTGAAAGATTCCACTCTGGACTTACTAATGAAACATTTTCAATGGCTTGAACAGCATAATTTGTAATTTCTATATTTACATCAAATGTTTCACCTATATAGGCGATATAATTATCAACTAGAGCACTGTCATTTGAACGCACCATGTTTTTAGTGACACCTACTTGTTCATCTTCAGGTGTCAAAACTGGAACTAAGTTTCCAGGATTAGTTGCAGCTATTGTATCAGTAATACCACTATTATAGATAGAACTGATCAAGAAAATAGTGATAAGTATGAGTAATGTGGTTGTTCTTTTTTTGTTCAATTTTAGTCCTCATGTTAAGATGTTATTTCTATTATTTTCGGAATTACTTTTACATAAAAAGCTTTCTTCTTACTTCAATACTAACTACACGTTTCAAAAATAATCCTACATAAAATATTTTTCCGTAAGTTCTATATCCAAAATCAAGATTTGTATATAATTCATTTTAATAAATAGTTAAATTCTAATTTATCTAACATAATTACTAGTCTACTCAAAGGTAATCCCATAACATTATAGTAACAACCTTCTACTCTATCGATCATAGCAGCTCCTTTTCCTTGTATTGCATAACCGCCTGCTTTATCCAGAACATTTTC
>JAGMDP010000077.1 GCA_023128635.1 Candidatus Heimdallarchaeota archaeon
GATTTTATCTGCATTCAAGTCTAAGATGCATAATCCAGTATATACTTCATGGATGTTACCAAGTAGTTTTTGAAGCATGCTTACTGCTTCTTTCTTCGATTTTGGTTTTCCAATGATTTCGTTTTCTAAAACTACTATTGTATCTGCCCCTATAACTAGAGTATCGTTTTTCTTCTTAGCTGGCAGAATCTTTGAGACACAACTTGCTTTTTGGTATGCTAATTCGAGAATCATTTGTTCGATTGTTTTCGGAGTAATCTTTTGCTTCATATCAGGTTTAGACTTCTCCTCAACTCGTATTTGTTTCTCATCTTCCTTACAAGGGATAACTTCATGTTCAATTCCTAATAAATTTAGGAGTTCATGTCTTCTGTGAGAAGCTGATGCAAGAATAATTTTTTTCATTTTCGTCTACCTAATTAATGTAATTCATAAGTAAATCTTGTTTTAATAATATTATTCTCGTTCAGAGATATTTTTATTACTGATTCAAGAAGATTTTTCAATAAGAAGGATGCCAAATTATTATTATTAAGAAAAATCATAATTAGTAATAGCAACATTTTCACTATTATTAAATCGGAGTTGTGTTCTTGTCAAAGAAAGCTATAAAGTATGAGAAACTGGATAAAAGATACATTGCATCATTACTGGAGGCTTTAGAAGAACGCAAAGCAAAAGCTGAAATCGATTCTCAGTTATATCAGAAATTGAAAGATCAATATATTACAGCCTATGAAAAAGCATCTGATCGTTCCATTATTCGTGAAGGTTTTGTTACCTTACAAGCAATAGCTCCAGATCCTGATATAATTAGATCTTCAGTTAAGCAGTTATTAACACGTATTCAAGATATTGTAAAAGAACAAAAGAAAATTGAAGCGCGTTTTGGGAAACTGGATGATTTACTAAAAGAAGGAAAAGTCTCTGAAAATGTTTATCGGAGTAAGAGAAAGGAGTATGAACTTCTCATTATGAAAATTGAAGATCAGAAGCAAGCTCTGATCTATGGGATTCCTGACTCTTTAGAAATTATCCAAGAAATGAATGAGGGTTTGATTGAACGAATTGAGGAACTTGCTGTAAGATCTGCAGTAGAATCAGTTAAAGATTCTGCAGCAGAAAAGCAAAGATTGGAAAAAATAAAGAAAGATATTATGTATGCTGCAAAAGAGCTTACAAAATTAACAAAACAAGAATTCAAATCTGATGAGTGGTTAGTTCATAAAAAACCTAAAGTTATCGCAGATATAAAACCGTTAAGACAAGAGGTAACACAACCTGGAGAAACAAGGACCGCTGTTAGAGATGAAATCGAACCTTTGAAACCTCCCCCTGGAATGACTGTATGGGCTAAATGGAAAGGAATTACCATCGGGAAACTTGTTGGTGAACTTAAACTTGTAGGTGGGCATTTCGCAATCATCGCAACAGATAGACCATCTCTAGCAATTATTCGTGATTTTGCATTAACCGGTCCTTCTAGATTGAGAAGTTCCACAAATCCTAAAGTAATTGAAAATCGTTTGAAAAAATCGATAATGGATACTTTTAATGTTGACCAAGCCGAAGCATTACTACCTGAACAAATGATTAATTATGCAATTAGAAACAAAATCGGTGTAGATTTATTAAGACTGATGAATTCTTATTATGCTTCTGTTGGAAAAGGAGCAGTGAATATCTCAACTGATGAAATATTGATCAATGATAATGCTCAGGTTCTAACTTTAGCTGAGAATGTTGGTTTGCTAGGAAGAAGAGTGTTAGCTCCTGATAGAACACTGATAGGAGTTATTCATGAATTGTATTATGACTCATCAACTTCCCAACTTTATGCTTTCTCTTTCAAAGGTGTTCCCCCTGCAGTGATTAGAAAAATCTATCGGGATGTTCATAATAGAACAATGACTGATGGGACTTTCAGCGAATTCCGAAATGAAGTCGCTAAAAAATTATCAATTCCAATTTACGAAGCGTTAACCCCTTCGAGTATTTTGAGATATACACTAATGAGTGGGATGATTTCCAGTTTAAATCAACTTGTTACTTTACTTGAAAGCATGAATCCCAGAATTTCTAAAGCATCTGATATAACTTCTATCACTTCACAAGGAATTTCTTTGTCAAGATTTCCACAGAATGCTCTCCCGCGTATTGAAATTTTAGAATATTAGTTGATTTATTTATATTTTAATTAAAATTAATAGGGGGAGGGAGGCCCCTCGACCATGAGAGAAAAAAACAAGTTTCTTTTTTGGTCAAGAGGCGAGAGAATAATTCATAAACAGATAAATAAAGCTTACTACTGTTGCAATAAAAAAATTTTTAGTTAAATAGAACGCTAAAAAAATAAAAATTTGTTTTTCTTTATATAATTCTCTAAAACTTACTCACGTTTTTCTTTAGTTACTCTTGTGAAACTATCTTTTATACCGCATATGGGACAACCCAATTCCTTCAATTTTTCTATTGATTTAATTTTCTCAGTGGTTCCAATACGAATTAAGTGCTTATTCAAGCAACTATAAGTTCTAGTAGTTGGGTTTATTTCTCCTGTATAGATCATTTCTTTGTATTCATTTTCAATAATTGTTCTTGTGTTCGATGTCGTTACAAGAACAGAAAGAGAAGTAGTATTACCGTGCATCTCCGCACCCTCATAAAGATTGAAACCAGGAATCGTTTCTTGAATTGCTAAACCATGATTTACTACAACTTGTTGAAAATCAAACAGATCATTCGGAGCTCTATGTGCATAAGCTAAGTAGATTTTTCGTCCAATTTCTTTTTTAAGGGCTTGAATTGTTCTTGAGAGAAATAATTCTAATCCAGGGACCGTATAAGGTGGATCTGTTAAAACAGTATCAAATTGTCCCATTAATTCATCTGGAATTGGTTTCCGTAAGTCATGATTATAACATTTTATTTGATAGTTGTTTTCATCGGCAATTCTACTTATAACATCTGTTAATCTCAAATCAATGTCAAGAACAGAAATTTCTGTTGATATGTCTAAAAGAGCAATAGCTAATGAAGTAAAATCATCATCACCTAAAAGAAGGATTTTTTTTCCTTCTAAATCATCATTTTGCAACATGAAATAAGCTCTTCGTAATGCAGTAATAGGTAATCCAAAAGCTTGATCCAGACTAGTGTTTGGACTTGGTCGTTGTTCTGTGAAAGATTTTAATTTAGCTTTTATATCATCAAATTCGTATGGAAATTCTATTCTTGTTCCACTACATGTTTTACACAATAAATCATTCACAAAAGATATTTTCAACTCTTTTGTTACGAACATTAATCCAGATTCAGTTAAAATTGCCCCTTTCTTCACTCGATCAATAAGTCCTGCATTTTCTAGTTCTTTTCGAGTAGCAGCTATTGTTGGAATTGGTAAATGAATTTTTCTTGCTAAGCTTTTTGTTCCGATAGTTCCTTGTCGATAAATTTCACGTAAAATGCTTCTTACTGCTTCCTTTCCCTCTTTCAATTGAGATTTGGAAGCAATCTCTTCCAGAATTAAAGAAGTTTTTTTTGCAAAATCTATCTCTTTCTTGTTCATTAAAACTCCAACTATTACTTAATTTCACGAGGAAGTTCTTTTATAACAAAAGTCTCAGGCTTCAGAGCCTCTTTAATGTGGTTCCATGCAATATATGGATCTAGGGATTCACCACAAAGGAAAATATCTAATGCTGCGAAACCAAATTCCGGCCAAGTATGAATTGAAATATGAGTTTCTTTAAGAATTACAATAACACTGCAACCCATAGGAGAAAATCTATGAACAGAAGCCTGTAAAACATGCGCTCCAGCTTTCTTAGCTGCTTCTGTAACGAGTGTAAGAAGAGCAGTCTCATTATTGATATCTGCTTGACATTTGTAAAGATCCACAAGTATTTCGTTGACCTTTATTGGTTTCATTAGAGGATACTTTTTAATTTCATTTTTAGGCATCTGTACAATTCTCCAAACAAATCTGTTGTTTGTTGTAAACTCCCTTTCTAATAGTTAATTATTATTTCCTTAATTGATACGCACTTATTAGATTTGCTTAATAGTTTTGCTTTTCTTTCGCATATCAGAAATATATTTAACAAAGCTACAGTCTCTCTTTGTTAAGCAATCACTAGATGGATGAAAATGACCTCAAAAAGTGGAAAAATCATTGTATTTGATGAAATTGAATCAACTCAATTATTAGCTAAGGAATACATTGAGCAAGGGAAATCACATCATGGATTAGTTATTCAAGCTAAGAAACAAATACAAGGCAAAGGACGGTTAGATCGAAGTTGGGCATCTCCAATTGGTGGATTGTGGATTTCTACAATTCTGCAGAAAAAAATTCCCTTGAAGTATTTTCAAGGATTTTCAGTAAGAATAGGTTTAGCAATCTCAGATAGTCTTGAAGAATTACTTGATTTACCCTTCAGAGTTAAATGGCCAAACGATCTTTTTGTGAAAAATAAGAAGGTTGGAGGAATCCTAATAGATCTTAGTTCTCAAGATATCTTTTTGAAACATCTTATTCTTGGAATAGGGTTAAATGTAAATTTCAAACTTTCATCTTTATCAGAGGAATTACAAGAAACAGCTACCACCATTTATCATGAAACAAAAAAAGAATTTTCACTTGAAAAAATTCGTGATGTTATTTTAGCAACTCAGAGTGCAACTGTCTTACAATTTGAAAAGGGTTTACTCCCAAATATCACTCCACTTTGGAAAGAGCGATCTGTGAGTTTTGAATCAAATATTTCAGTTCGTTTGAAAGAAAAACTAATTGAAGGTGTTGAAAAAGGCATTACCCCTTATGGTGATTTGATAATTCAGACATCCACAGGGGAAGAAATTATCTCTGTTGGAGAGATTGAGCAAGTCATAGGATTTGTGGATTAATACTCAAATCACACTAACTCTGCTATAAGCTTTCGACAAATGCAAATAAATGTGTTTTAAATTATCTATGAAGAACTCTTTGATTAAATTAAAGGTTTCAAATCTTGCAAAGTAATTTGAAAGATTATGATCAGCATTTTCCACTAATTTGAATTCCTTAGGAGATTGAGCTTTTTCAAACAATTTCTTAATTCCTGAAAGTGGCATAAATGTATCATTTTCTCCTGCAATTATGAGTAGTGGTCTAGGACATATTCTATTAATGCAATGAAGAGGGTTATTACCTTTAATATCTTGAACCAATTCTTCTTTTGCTCCCTCAAGAGGTAACCTAACCATACCTGTAAGAGCTAGACCTTCCATCATAGCTGTAAATTCAGGATAATTAACTACAAAATCAAAATCAAATAGCGGTGCTTGGAGAACTACCGATGAGATTCTGGGATCTCGAGAAGCGTGACAAACAGCAATCGCCGCTCCCATACTCACACCGAGTAAGCCAATCCGTTTAGGATCAACTTTTGGATGATTTGTAAGATAAGTGATGATATAATCAAGATTTGTTAATTGCGTTTGAATTCTAAAATCACCTGTACTTTCAAAAAAACCAGTAAAATGAAAGGTAAAATATGCAATGCCTTCATCTGTTAGCATAGTTGCTAATTCTTCTTCTTTCTCAAATTTATTCGATATTAGACCATGTGCTTTACAAACAACAGGACATCTATCAGAGCCATTATTTGGATAAAAAAACATCGCGCTCAAATTACTATTATAATATGGTATGTTGACTATTTCCTTGATCATACTTGACTATCTTCCTGTTTTTATTCGTTACTTTAATTTTATCTTAATCATTAATTGTCTTGATTTTACTTGATCTCCAACGCTGATAGAAATACTGTCGATTACACCTGCCATTGGTGAGAGTATTTCATTTCTCATTTTCATTGATTCTAAAACAAGTAGACATTGCTGATCTGCTACTTCATCTCCTTCGGTCACCCTAATTTCTACAATTTTTCCGGGAATAGCTGCTCGTATGTCAGCACTTTTCCTGTGAATAGAACCTTTTCTTGTTTGTATTTGTGGGTCTGATTTAAAATCAAAATCTACAATTTTGCCATCTAATAAAATATCATTATCTCTAAATTCCACTTTCAATTCTCTGCCATTTACAAAAACTCGGTAGAATTTCCCATTGTAAATAACTTCAGGCTTAAATTGATAATTATTTACTTTGATTCCTTTCTTAGTTTGCTCTAAATCAAATTCTGACCCATGCAATCGTACTTTATACTTCTTATCCAATACTAATCCCTCCCAATTGCATCCATTTTTCCTTTCATTCGCCAATTTTCTGAAAGGCTGGGTAAATTCATTTGACTTTTCTTTAGACCAACAGCAAATAAGGCTGATGCTAACGCGCAAACATTCTTTTCCAATTTCTGAAGAATCTTCCTGTCTTCTATGAAGTTGATACTAATATCTCCTTGCTGAAATTTTCGATCTTGAAGCAACTGATCGAAAAAGGTTATGTTATTTGGGAAACCAATAATAATTAGTTCTTTTAGTGCATTCTGAGCTCGAGAGATTGCTTCTTCTCGAGTTTCTGCACCTATAATTAATTTTCCAATTAATGAATCATAACAATCAGGAATTTCAAATCCTTCGTATATGGCTGTATCAAATCTAATATGCGGTCCACCAGGTGCTACAAATCTACTGACATACCCGGGTGTAGGTTGAAAATTCTGCAATGGGTCCTCA
Organism: Candidatus Heimdallarchaeota archaeon; assembly: GCA_023128635.1. The sequence continues at coordinate 6,679 of JAGMDP010000077.1, forward strand.
GCATTTATCCGAAGTTCCATAGCATGACCTCTGAATTTGATGTCGGATTGTTTAAATGACAATTTTTCTCCTTGAGCTATCTTGATTTGTTCTTTTACAATGTCCTTTCCAGTTAACATTTCAGTTACAGGATGTTCAACTTGAATTCGTGGATTAATTTCGTTAAACATAACTTGATTATCCTTGTACAAAAATTCAACTGTTCCAGCACTCTTATACCCTAATTTCTTGGCAAGTTTACAAACCAAAGTTCCTATGCTTTTTCTTTCTTCTTTGGAGATTGCCGTGGATGGAGCTTCTTCGAGTAATTTTTGATTTCTTCTTTGAATTGAGCACTCTCTTTCTCCTAAGTGAACTACATTTCCATAGTTATCAGCAAGAATTTGAAATTCGATGTGTCTTGGTTGCTCGATAAATTTCTCTATGAAAACATCTCCTCTACCAAAAGCAGATTTTGCTTGTGCACTTGCATTTGTTAGTGCGATTCTCAACTCCCTGGGTGTTTTGGCTCGTTGAATACCCATTCCACCTCCACCAAAAACTGCCTTTACTAGAACAGGATAACCGATTAATCTAGCCTCTTTAATGCCATGTCTCTCATTTTCAATAATTTCTGATCCAAGAGGGACTGGTAAACCAACTTCAACTGCTTTTTCCCGTGACTTGACTTTATTACCAAGAAGTTCAATCACTTTAGGTGGAGGTCCTATGAAGTTAACTCCATGTCTGATCATAGTTTCTGCAAAAATTTCACTTTCGGATAAAAAACCATAACCTGGATGAACACTCGTAATATTTTCACGTAAACAGCAAGCCAATATTTGATCTATATCTAAATAACTTGGTGTGATTCCATCTTCTAATAAAGGAAAAGACTCATCAGCTAATTTCACGTGAAGTGAATTCTTATCAACAGGGCTATAAACTGCATAAGTTTTGATATCAAGCTCACGAGCTGCTCGAATAATTCTTACTGCAATTTCACCTCTGTTAGCTACTAACAGAGTATCAAACATAATACCCTCAGCAGAAATGCTTAACTATTAAGATTATGGATTTATTACAGTAAAACCGCAAAATTGTGTTTGTTCGAAAAATGCACTTTTACAGTAAAAACAAGATACGTTTTTCATTAACGACATCTCGTTTCAGTATACAGTTTGGCATTAGACTGTGAACAGGAGATAATAAAATGAACATGAAATCAGAGTTTGAAAGAGCAGATGAAATGCTGTCTGAAGAGGACTCATCCCAACAAAAAATTAACAAATTAATAGAAAAAAGGGAAGAAGCTCTATTAGGTGGCGGAGAAGAAGCTATTAAGAAGCAGTTAGCAAAAGGCAAACTCACAGCTCGTCAAAGAATAGACTTGTTAATTGATCCCGGTTCATTCACAGAAACCAATATGTTTGTAAGACACAATAACAGAAATTTCGGTTTAGATAAAAAGAAAAAATACACAGATGGTGTAATTACTGGTTTCGGTCAAGTAAATGGTAAGCTTGTTTATGTTTACAGTCAAGATTTCACTATTCTAGGTGGTAGTCTTGGCGAAGCTCACGCTAAAAAAATAACCCAATTAATGGATCAAGCAGTACAAAATGGTGCACCTGTAATTGGATTTAATGATTCAGGTGGAGCAAGAATTCAAGAAGGAGCTAATTCTTTAGCTGGTTACGGAGATATTTTCATTAGAAATGTTCGTGCTTCAGGAATTATTCCTCAAATTTCATGTATTGTAGGTCCATCTGCAGGCGGTGCTGTTTACTCCCCAGCTCTAACAGATTTTGTTGTCATGACAGAAGATACTTCTTATATGTTTGTCACTGGTCCTACAGTAGTAAAATCTGTGACCGGAGAGGATGCAACCTTTGAGGAACTCGGTGGAGCGTCCACTCATAGTTCGCTATCTGGGATAGCTCATCTGGTCGGCTCCGATGAGATTGAATCCATTGAGCTAATCAAAGCGCTCCTCTCTTATTTACCTTCTAATAACTTAGAAGATCCTCCATTGAAAGATACTTCCACAATTAATGGGTATGTGCTTGAAGAACTTAATTCAATTATACCCAGTGATCCACAAGAACCATACGATATGCGAGAAATAATTCTTCGAGTTGTTGATCGAGGTAACTTTTTAGAAATACAGAAAAAGTGGGCTCAAAATATCATAATTGGATTTGGAAGATTAAATGGACACCCAATAGGGATTGTAGCAAATCAACCAAGCATCCTAGCTGGAGCCTTAGATATTAATGCTTCAGTTAAAGCAGCTCGTTTCATTCGTTTCTGTGATGCTTTCAATATTCCTATTGTCACTTTTGTTGATGTGCCAGGATTCTTGCCTGGATTAGACCAAGAACATAATGGAATAATTAAACATGGTGCGAAACTTATCTTTGCTTATGCAGAAGCTACTGTTCCAAAATTAACTGTAATAACAAGAAAAGCCTATGGTGGGGCTTACATTGTTATGGGATCAAAGCATTTAGCAAATGACATGAATTTTGCTTGGCCAACAGCAGAAATCGCTGTTATGGGTGCAGAAGGTGCCGTTCAAATTCTATACAGACGAGAACTAGCAGCAGCTGAGAATCAAGAGGATTTGATGGCTAATCTAAAAGATGATTATGCCGAAGAATTTAATAATCCATACCTCGCAGCTGAGAAAGGCTATATTGATGATGTTATAATTCCAAGTGAAACTCGTCAAAAATTGATAGCTGCATTATGGCCTTTGTTACGAAAGAGGGAACGAAGGCTAAACAAAAAACACGGGAATGTACCCCTTTAAACTCACAAATCAACATCAAATATTTACTAATCAGGAGATAGAAAAATGGCACCAAAACATGATTTTGAATCTATCATAAGTGAACGTAAACCAATTTTAGCATACAATCCCCCTGGACTACAAGATATTAGTTTAATTAGAGCAGTCACAGCTGCGGGTGGAATTGGTTTAGTTGACTTGGAACGACTTAATCAACAAGAATCAGAAAAACTCTTACAGAACAGTTTATCAGAATTTACAAGCTTTTTTGGTGTAAGGATTTCTAATCGAGAACAATTGGATTTAGTTTTAAAACTCCACAATGACTCTTTTCCATTGATCCTTGTAATTGGTGATTTTCAATTAACAAAAAGTGATTTGAACAAAGTATCTAAAAAATCAATTGTATTATTAGCTGAAGTTATTTCTCTAAAAGAAGCATATGAGAAGAAGTGGGCTCAGACATTTATTGTAAAAGGCAATGAAGCAGCTGGTCGTGTTGGTGATGAGACATCATTTATTCTAACACAGCAATTCGCTGATGCAGGATTACCATTTATAATTCAAGGTGGTGTTGGTTTATACACTGCTCCAGCAATTATTGGTATAGGAGCTAAAGGAGTCCTTCTTGATTCCCAGTTGTATCTTACCCCAGAAAGTCCCTTATCTAATAATGCTAAAGAATTTATAGGAAAATTAGATGCTACTGATACTAGAGTCCTTGGTGAATCAACCAAAAATAAATACCGAGTATATGCAAAATTAGGAACAAGAATCGTTAAAGAATTGCTCCAGAGTGAAAAAGATCTCCTTAATCTAACTAAGAAGGAAAGAACAAAGCAATTCACAGAACAATTATTCTCACAAAGAGAGATGTTTGAAAAGGATGATCTTTCTAATTGTTTAATTCCTTTAGGACAAGATGTTCCATTTGCCAAAATTCTAACAGATAAGTTTGCTAATGTCTTAGGAATAATTAACGGATTAATGAAACAAACAGAGAAACAAATCACGAGTGCAATTACAGATTATCCATTTGGGAAACAAAATGAAATCTCAAAAGAATTAGGTATCAAATATTCAATAATTCAAGGCCCCATGGCTAATATTTCTGAAAATCCCGCTTTTGCCAAAGTTATTTCCGACGCTGGTGCTTTACCAATCCTAGCGTTAGGATCACTTTTCCCAAAACAAACCAGAACTCTCATTAAAAAAACCAGAGAAAAGTTAGGTGAAAAACCATTTGGTTGTGGAATTATTTGTTTGGATGCAAATAAAATTGCTAGAGATGCACATCTTGAAATTTTAAAAGAAACTAAACCATCACTTGCTGTAGTTGCTGCTGGAACAATAGATCATGCGAGAGAAGTTATGAGTTATGGAATTAAGACATTCCTTCATACACCATCTCCAATAATTTTTGCAGAAGCAATCAAATCAGATGTCAAAAATCTTGTTCTTGAAGGAATGGAATGTGGTGGTCACATTGGATTCTTAACCAGTTTTGTTTTATGGGAGCTTTCTTTGCATCAACTAAAACAATTACAAGAGTCTATTGAGCTGAGTAATCAAAAAGTAAATGTTGCTTTTGCAGGTGGAATCGGTGATAGATATTCTGCTACAATTGCTGGAATAATTGCGGCAGCGTTACCTAAATTAATGAATTCAATAATGTGGGTTGGTTCTGCATACATTCTAGTTAAAGAAATAGTTGGAACTGGTGCAATTCAACCATTGTATCAGCAATTAGCACTCAATGCTAAGGAAACAATGGTCTTAGGAGATACAGTAAATACTCGAGCAAGATCGATACCAACACCCTGTGCTCGGGAGATTATCAAAAGGGAACATGATAGAATAGAGCAAGGTGTTTCATTAAAAGATAGAAAACATCAGTATGAAAGAGATAATCTAGGAGCTACAAGAATAGCTGCACTTGGTGAAATCTGGAATCCAGACGGAGAAGATGATAAACCAGATAGATTCAAGTTTGTTGATGAAAAAGTACAGTATCAAAAAGGAAATTACCTTATCGGTCAAATTGTATCGAGTCTTCGTTGTATAAGATCTATAGATAATTTACATAAAGAATTAACAGTAAATTCACAAAAGGTTCTGATTAGTAAAATCCCAGAATTAATGGAGAAGTTCGAGAAAACATCTAAAATTACTACTCAACCTATTAAACAAAAACAACAACCAGTAACCATTGAATCAACTCCTCAGATTGTTAACTCAGAAATATTAGAAGGAGAAGGAGTTGCGATAATTGGTATTGGATGTGTTTTTCCAGATGCTCCAAACATTGAAGCTTACTGGAAGAATATTAAGAATAAAGTGAATTCAGTTCATGAAATCCCAAAAGAACGTTGGGCTGGAGACATTGACTTATTTTATAGTGAAGATAGAAATGCCCCCGCTAAAACCTATGCGAAAATTGCAGCATCAATTAGAAATTTCAATTTTAATTCCTTAGAATTCAAAATACCACCGAAAGTTGCTGCAACTATGGGAAAAGTACAACAATTCGCATTAGTTGCTGCAAAAGAAGCATTATCTGACGCCGGTTTGCTTGATAAGAATATTGATCATACTAATACTGCTGTAATCGTTGGTAATTCGATGGGCGATGAAATTCGTTCCAATTATACTAGAAGGATCTATTTACCCGAGGTTCTTAAAGCAGTTGAAAGATCATCCTCATTTAGAGATATGGATCCAAAATTGTGGGCTGATATCAGGAAGTTTGTAGAGGAAGATTATGATTCGCGATTAGTTCCACTTAATGAAGATTCAATGCCTGGTGAATTATCGAATGTTATTGCAGGTCGTATTGCTAATGTTTTTAATCTACGTGGTAAGAACATGACTACCGACGCAGCGTGTGCTTCTAGCTTAGCAGCATTAAATGTTGCCGTAAAAGGACTTCTAGATAAAGAATGCGATATTGCTCTCTGTGGTGGAGCCGATCGTTCTCTTGATCCAACTACTTTCATAAAGTTTGCCAAAATTGGTGCAATTTCTGCTGAAGGTTCTTTCCCGTTTGATGAACGAGCAAATGGTTTTGTCATGGGCGAAGGGGCCGGTTTCTGCGTTCTTAAGCGGTTATCTGATGCCATAAAAGATGGAAATAAAATTTATGCAGTAATTAGAGGTCTTGGCTCTTCTTCTGATGGTAAAGGTAAGGGGATTACTGCCCCAAATCCAATTGGACAGAAACTAGCTATAGAAAGAGCAATGACCCAAGCTGGAGTTAGCTTTTCTGATATTCAATTAATTGAAGCTCACGGAACTAGTACTACTGTTGGAGATGTAATAGAAATGCAAGTGTTAAATGAACTTGCAGCAAAAGCTCCTCATTCATCTATAGCAATTGGATCAATAAAAAGTCAAATTGGTCATCTTAAAGCTGCTGCTGGAATTGCTGCATTAATTAAGACTGTATTATCTCTTTATCACAAAACGTTATCTCCTTCAATTAATTTTAAGACTCCAAATCCACATATTAAATGGGATACCTCTCCATTTTTTGTCAATACTAAGAGTCAAAAATGGACTACTCCTAAAACAGGAACAAGAATCGCAGGGATCTCCTCTTTCGGGTTTGGTGGAACAAACTACCATGCTATTCTTGAAGAATATATACCTGGGAAAACCGTAGGTCACCTACCAACATTGATTAGTCCTTCAGAATTACAAAGAATTTTAGCAAATGCTCTGATATCTTCGAGTGTTTCTCCACTAGCAACAGAATTTGAGACAATTTTGAATCAAGAAAAATGGCAAAAGCATTTGAAACAATACAAAACACTAGAATCTGATGCAATATTCTTTGGAGGAAAAACTGAAGATGAATTGGAGAAAAATATACTTGATTTCAAGAAAAAACAATTATCAAGCAGTTTTGAGGTTGATGGTATTGGTCCACGTATACGCGATATTGCTTTTGAGTCAATTAAATCACTAAAGAAACCTGTACGAGCTGGAATTTCTTGTAAATCATTAAATGACTTGTCAAGTTCTTTGGATCAATTATTGAGTGGTTTGAAAGCCCCTGAAAAGCGTGCCATTCTTAGAAATAGGGGAATTTTCTATAGTGACGATCACAAACTCGGAAAAATTGCTTTTCTATTTCCAGGTCAAGGAAGTCAATACGTTAGAATGGGTAGGGAACTCTACGAAAAATTTGAGATTGTTCGTTCCACATTCAAAGAAGCAGATGAAATAATGCACGATTTATTAGGCTTTAAAATCTCTGACATAATTTTCGCTGTAAACAAAAGTGATGAGGAAGTAATAGAGTTATTAAAACAAACTGAAATAACTCAACCAGCAATTTTAGTTCTAGATATAGCCATTTTCAGACTTTTAAGTCAATACGGAATAAAACCTGATTTTGTTGCAGGACACAGTATGGGTGAATACGCTGCATTGGTTGCTGCTGGAATATTTAGTTTCAGAGATGGAATTTTAGCTATTGTTCCAAGAGGGAAAGCAATGGCAACACTTGACACTATGGACAAAGGAATGATGGCAGGTGTTGGTGCAGGTTATGAAAAAGTGGATGAGATCCTAAAGAAAGTTAAAGGTTATGCGATTGCTGCTAATAAGAATTCACCAAAACAAACCGTTATATCAGGGGAATCATCTGCAATAAAAGAAGCTATAAAATTATTTACTGAAGAAGGAATCACTGCCATTCCTTTGCCGGTATCTGCTGCGTTTCATTCTGATATTGTGAAACCCGCTACTGAGGGTTTTAGAGAATCGATTGAAATACTTACTTATAACAAATCAAAAATTCCAATTTCAAGTAATGTGACTGGTGAAATCTATCCAGAAGGAAGAGATAAGATAATCCCGTTACTCTGTAAACAAGTATCTTCTCCAGTTGAATGGAGCAAGCAAATAATCAATATGTATGAGAAAGGAGTTAGAACTTTTATAGAAATAGGACCTAAATATGTTCTAACAAGTTTTGCTCGAGCAATATTAGAAGATAAGAGTGATTTTGTTGCTTTAGCATCCTGTCACCCTAAAAGGGGTGAATCTCTACACTTTAGTGAAGTGATTACTGCTTTAGGTTCTTTTGGATATCCAGTAAAGATTCCAAAACTAGAAGATTCATTTTATACTTCTGAATTCAAAAAACCACTTGAGAGATTTTTGGAAAAGAAACCAAAACAACAAATTGTTTCTGCTCCATCACCAATCATAGAAACACGAGCTCAAATAATACACAAGGAATCGCCTTTTGATGTTTTACAAACACAAGAACTTGCAGAAGTAATCAGCGATGATTCATTCAAAGAGTATTTAGAATTACAAGCACCTGCTATTCGAGCATTTCTGAAAGCAGGATTTGACACCTACAAAAATACAATTGCTACCGCTCTAAAAGAGAAAAGAGAATTTGATAAACTTAATATCACTACTGAAGCAATTGGAATTACAGGTATCTCGATCGGTCTGCCAGGCAAGGATAGGAAAGTTTTCAAAGAATCAAACTTTGATGACATACTTGCTGGAGAGAATTTCATCGATCTTATCCCAATGGAAATGCGTGAGAAGATGGTTGATAAGAACATTGTAAGATTAGTAAAAGATGCAGTCAATGGTGCACAATTCCAAACAATTTCTGATGTTGGAGAAGTCATTAAACTTGCAGCTCAAAAAGGTCAATTTGATCTATCAAAAGAATACGGTGTAGATGCAGATTTTGCCGATTTATTGGATATTACTTTCCAATTAGCATTTGCTGCTGGAATCGAGGCACTAAAAGATGCAGGTATACCGTTAATGCCATTAAAAGTGAGAACCTCTGTTGGTAAAGACATAGTCAAGGGGTGGGCACTTCCAGAATCACTTAGAAATGAAACTGGAATTGTATTTGCTTCTGCTTTTCCAGCATACAGTAATTTAATTTCAGTAATTTCTGAATTTCTAGCAGATAAATATGAAACAAAAAACAAAGAAGAAATTCACATATTATTTGATGACTTAATAAAACAAATTTCTGATAAGAAATCAAAGGATCGAATGCAGAAGTGGTATCAAGAGAATAAAACACAAATCACATCTGATAAAGATTCGAGATTCCAATTTAGTAGGAAATTCCTTTTCGAAATTTTATCAATGGGTCACTCACAATTTGCCCAATTTATACGAGCGAGAGGTCCAAATACACAAGTTAATGCAGCATGTTCCTCAACTACCCAAGCTATAGCTATTGCTGAAGATTGGATTAGAACTGGGAGATGCAAACGAGTAATAGTAATTGCAGCAGATGATGTAACTAATGAAGAAATGTTGGAATGGATTTCTTCTGGTTTCCTAGCTGTCGGTGCAGCAACAACAAAAGAAAACGTGAAAGAAGCTGCATTACCATTCGATAAAAGACGACATGGAATGATCATTGGAATGGGTGCTGTAGGAGTAGTTCTTGAGTCAGAATCAGCCATCCAAACTCGAGGAATAAAACCAATTGTGGACCTCCTTGGAACTCATATTGTTAATTCAGCATTTCATGGAACAAGATTAGATAGAGAGCATATTTCTTCACAAATGGATGAATTCATCTCTATAATTGAGAGAAGATACAATATCTCTCGAGAAGAAATGGCGAGAGAATTGGTATTTGTTAGTCATGAAACTTATACTCCAGCTAGAGGTGGAAGTGCGTCAGCAGAAGTTGATGCATTAAGGAAAACATTTGGTTCAATGCTAGATAAAATAGTAATTGCTAATACAAAAGGTTTCACCGGGCATGCAATGGGAGCTGGAATAGAAGATGTAGTAGCTATTAAGATTTTAGAGACAGGAATTGTTCCTCCAGTAGCAAATTGGAAAGAACTGGATCCCGAATTGGGTCCGCTAAATCTATCCAAAGGTGGTAAATATAACGTTAAATATGCTCTAAGATTCGCTGCTGGATTTGGCTCGCAATTGACATTGGCACTCTTTAGACTAAACACCTCAAGTGGACGCCTAGAAGGACAAGCATATGAGCAATGGTTAAACGCTATAGGGGGAAGCAGAAAAACACTTGAAGTTGATAAAAAAACTTTACGATTAAAAGAAGACCCATCAATTGTAAAACAAGAGCAAGTTAAACCGGTTTCCGCTCCTAAAAAGGGAGTAGTTGCTAATGAAGCAATTGTCAAAAGCATAATTGATCTGATATCCGAAAAAACTGGTTACCCCCCTGATATGATTGAACCGGATATGGAATTAGAAGAAGATCTAGGAATAGACACCGTCAAACAGGCGGAACTTTTCGGTATTTTTAGAACTCAATATGATCTGCCTCGAGAAGAAGGAGTTAGAATTCAGGACTATTCCACAGTAAATAAAATTGCTGCTTATCTTGCATCAAAAATGTCTTCTCCTGGTGTTTCACCGCCTGCTGAAGTAAAAGGTGAACAAGTGGTAAACGTTGAAGGGAAGAAAAACGAAATTATTCAAGAGGTATTGATTTTAATCGCTGAAAAAACCGGTTATCCAACAGATATGATAGAACC
>JAGMDP010000078.1 GCA_023128635.1 Candidatus Heimdallarchaeota archaeon
GAAAAAAGAATAAAAGGTTTTGCCTTTTAAGGAAAGAGAAAACTCAAAATCAATAAGCCAAGACTAAAACCGGGCGAGGGCAAAGCAGCCCCTGTCGCGGGAAAAGGGAGTTAAAATATAATACTAGATCTATACGGATTTAGTATCAATAAAGAAACAGGAAATAAAATTGACTTATAAAATGTATATTAGTTCAATTTTATTGCCAAAATCTTATTGTGTCTTTCTGCAAAATTAAAAAGAAGGGCTTAGAAAGATCATAAGTCCATTCTTGAAGTAAAATACCTAATCTAGGTTTAATAAAATCAGAAATTGCAGGTTCAATAAGTATGTAAATAACTTGAATATTATACTTTTGCCATAGAAAAGTGAAATCTTTATCACGAGTAACTAAAACAAATTTGTTCTGTCTCACCTTTTTTGATAAAGCACCGTTTTTAATCCCAAACCAACCTTCTGCTTGAAGAGTAGTGCAAAACAAACCTTGATCATCAAAGATTTTCTTAAGACTCAGTGGAATATTTTCATCCAGTAGAAACTTCGCTTTCTTTAGATCCATAAACAACAACCTCACCAGAAATCATTTCTTTGGCATATGTGATAATTTCTTGAATATCTTCTCGAGTAATAGTAGGGAAATTAATCAAAATTTCTTCAAAGCTTTTCCCTTCTTTTATCCAATCAAGAATATCTAACACTAATACCCGAGTACCTTTAATTGTAGGTTGTCCTCCGCAAATCTCTGGATCGCGGACAATTCGTTCAAATTTACTCATATGAATTCCACACTTATATACTAATATGCAACTTGCCTTAAATTAATACCTTTCTTTTATAATAGAAAATGGATGCAAGTATGCAAAGATAAGATTGGAAACCCCGAGAAACGAAACTCAAAATCAATAACACAGAACGAAAACTGGACGAGGGCAAACCAGTCCCCGTTGCGGGAAAAGGGAGTTAAAATTACTTTTTCGAAAAAAAAAGAAAAAAATATTGCAGAAGTATTTAAGTGAGCTTTCTTTTTAAGAAATAGATGAGAGGTAAAGCTATCATAAGACATGTTGTAACAGCTGCAATAGAGATACTTAATCCGTTTGTCCCACCAGGGGATATTAAACTCTTGGTAATTACAGCTTCCACCCACGTATCATTTTCATGATAAAAATCAGATTGTTTGAAAATGACTGAGAAGTTGTACTCAGTAAAACTAGGACTCTCATAGTAATAATCACCTGAAGCTTCAGCTAAACCCGAACCCATAGAATCTTCAGCACGGAAACCTCCACCTAAATAAACTACGAAAGTCACTGTGACATTAATTAGGGGATCTGAACTATTAAAATACCAATGCAACCAAAAACTTGTACTATGTTCTCCTAGAAAAACCTGTAATCCAATACCATGACCTATTTCCCCAAAGCCATACCAAGTTTGATCTCCACGAACATCTGCTGTATGTAAAATACTAAGTAATAATAACGGTACCAATAAAACAAATAGCTTCTTTTGCTTCAAATGAAACCCTCCGCATAGAATGATATTGTGATATTATATATATTTTTTTCAAAAAATAGACATTTCGATTACGTTTATCTTAAAATCAATTTAGGATTTAAATTTCTTCTAACTAATAAAACGAAAACCAGACGGAGGATAAATAGCCCCCGTCGTGGAAAAAGGGAGTTTAAATTATTTTCTTTTTTTCCTTCTTACAACTGCAATTGTAATAATTAATAATATGCTAATTATACCATTCAAGCCAAATCCATCTGTAGGTGTATCACTTGTAGTAGGATCAGCCCAAGAATAAGAGAGAGAGATATTTATTTGTGTAACAGCTACTTCTGGAGCTCCATTATCCCAGAAATCCGCATTTTCCACTGCAAAATATAATGATTCATTCATCAACATGCGAAAACCACTTTTTGTTAAAGATTTTTTGTATATAGCTGAAAAATCACCTATGTAAACAATTGCTGTTTGTGATCCACCATGAAAGTAATCATAGTACCTATCAAAGTTGAAGGAATCAAAACAAATCAAGTCAGCATATTCTGCACTTGACCATGAGAAATCATATGTATGACGTGTATCTAAATCAGCAGACCAATTGACCATTTCTCCAGCATACAAATCAACAGTCTCTTGAATGAGATAAGTTGTTCCTGCTTGAATATCTTGTTTAGGATTAATAAAGAATCCAGCTGTTATTAAAATAATAAACAGAAATTGTAATTTCATTACTTTCTTCAATTTTCCCGACCCACCTTTAATAAATTTTAATAATTATTATTACTTCCAACCTTATTATTTTTTTGTAAAAATAATCAAGCCAAACCAAAACCGGACGAGGGCAAACCAGCCCCGTCGCGGGAAAAGGGAGTTTATTTACTTTCTTTTTTGCCGTACAAAATATATCATGGCAAAAAGTGCTAATGTTGGAAAAGCAATAAAAGTAGTTTCGATGATTGACAAACCAAATCGTTGAGTAGAAGCTATAGTAGAAAGCTTGAAGACAAAACAATCAGAATCACCACTGATTAGCACATCATATGCATAAGAAGTTGTAGGGAAAAAATTCGAACTTGTTTGTCCAGTAACATAAACATTTCCCTCATTATCTAATGTTACTTCTCTTCCTATTTCTGCATCACTTCCCCCAGTAACTGTTACTCCCCCACCTGAAGCGATAATACAAAATAATACAATAACAACTACAGTGGAAGCAGGGATTATCTTTACTTCTGTAATATTAACTGCAATAGTAGGAATAACAACAGCAGTTATTGTTTTTAGAAAGCGACGAGAATAAATAGTAAGGAGTAAGAAGAAAGCTTTTACTCCTTAGATTCTATTTTTTTTTCTTGCGAGTGTTAACAATGTTGCTACGAGGATTACTGGGAATAAAAATAGTACAAATTGATTAGTTATTGGAGGAGTTCCAACTGTAAAACTGTAAAACTCTCCATTATTATCATCATAGATGGAATTTTGAATCGATGAATTATCAACTGCATCAATAAAGTATTCTACGTAATCTCCTGAATGTAAAAAGTCTAAAGTTGCTTTATAGGTATCTCCGGAAACCAATGTCATTTCTAATGGATTGAAAAAGACCTCATTATTTATGTTATAATAGAGTGTAACTGAAAGTATTCCATTTTCATCTGTAACATCGCACGTAATTTCAACTTCTTCACTTCCAACAGGATTTTCTGGATTTTGTCCGATATTAGAGATAATTGGTGGAGTAGTATCACCAGCAACAACATAAAAACTGTAATATGATCCACTGTTATTATTAAATCCTACATTATTATTTGCTGATTTATCTATTGCTTTGATATAATACTGAACACTATCATCGAAGGTAAATGGTCCAATAGTCGCTAGATAAATATCATTGGCATCATAAAACATTGGTTCTTCTTCCCAATTACCGTAATTAATTTTGTAAACAATAGAAGCTGTTTGAATGCCACTAAAATCAGTAATGGTACAATTGAAAGTAACCATTTCAGCATCGTTTGGATCAGTTGGAGTGTGACTTACATCACTAATTATTGGTTTAATAAATTCGTCATTAAGAATAGTGAAATTATAATAATTCCCACTATTATCATCAGTTGCTAAATTATAATTTGAGGAATTATCTCTAGCTGTGAAATAATACTCAACAAAATCTAGAGGTTCAAAAGGACCAATTGAAATTGAGTAATTATTGTAATAATGAGATAACATTTCTACATGATTCCAGCTTCCTGTATTTACTCGATAATGAAGTTTAACTTCAGAAATGCCGAAAAAGTCGTATAGCCAAGTGTAAATTTTTGCCGCAGATGAACCTAAAGTATCTGAAAAAGTTAAAGAATTGCCTTGGAAAATCGGCTCTTCTGTTTCTGATAACCAACTGGTGTTTACCATTAAATGCAAATTATAATTAGGAATTATTCGTGAATCCATCCAACCATAAACTTTGATATAATAAGTTCCAGGAGGTAAATTTGTATAATTTACTTTTGAAAATAAAGTACCATCACCTTTGTCATCATTCTCAACAAGAATAGTGCCATCATCATCGCAAATAGTTCGAATGTCAAGGACAGTATCTCCTATAAGTCCAGTTGTCTCTACAGTAACATTGTACGTATTTCCTAAATCAAAAGTGAAGAAATCCCAATCACCCAAAGGATAAATACTCTTGGATATGGTGGAATTCAAATGGATAGTTGTAGGATTAAAACATAAATCAGATTCATATGGATCAGTAGTAGTAGTTGTTTCAACAGATAAAGAGTAAGAATCAATTTCAGCATCATGTCCTGTTTCTTCTACTCTAATGAAATATGTACCAGGTTTTAGGTAATCATACATAATAGTAGCATTAAGATCCCCGGGATTATTATTATTATAATTTAATTGGTTTCGATCGAAATCATATAGCCAAATATTAGTGTCACTTGTAGTCTCATTTGTTTTTATTGTAACTGAAGAATAAGACACCAATTCAAAAGTCACAAAGTCAGGATCAGTAATAGGAAAAATCGATCTAACTTGTTTGGTGTTTAAAGTAATGCTACTCGGATTATCAAAATCATCATCATCTTCCCAAATATCATCTGTAGCTGTTGGAATATAAATTGCTACAGGATGATTAGTACTAGAATTTCCATCAGGTATTAACAAGCTAAAAGGTATTAATAATCCAAATATAAACATAAAGGAAAGGACTTTTCTCTTTTTCAAAGTAATCTTAAACCCTCCTAATAGTATAATATCTTCATTGATAATTTATAAACGAGTCGATTATCTTTGTCACTTTTTCTTGTGATAAGAACACTATTAGGATGCGAAGATAGGATTGGAAAAACCAAGAAACAAAAACTCAAAGTCAATAAGTAGAACCAAAACCAGAGGTAAACCAGCCCCCGTCACGGGAAAAGGGAGTTTAATCCTTTTTTTGCGAAAAGTAGAAGAATTAGTATATAATAGAATAATATTCACAACGGGGTGAGTATTAATTGAAAATTTCTAGAAAAAGTATAGTGATAATTGTAATTTTGTCAAGTGTTGTTTTTATTTCACAAATAAAAACCGAAGCAAAAATAAATGAAAGTGATACTGAAGTATTTCTCCCTGAAGCTATGGGAGTATATGAAAAATGGGAATACTTGGTTAATGATATGATTTTTTCATCACCATTAATATTTGATATTGATCAAGATGGTATGCAAGAAATCCTAGTGAGTGCATTTGATGGGAAGCTTCGCTGCCTAAATCATACAGGTAAGATTGAATGGACTTTCTATACTGGTGGAATCAACATGATTTATTCATCTCCGACAATAGCAGATTTGGACAATGATGGTCTTTTAGAAATCTTATTTGGTTCAAGTAATAACAGATTATATTGTTTGGATCAATATGGGAAAGAAAAATGGAACTTTACAACAAATGGAAATGTATACTCAACAGCAACCACAGGCGATCTTGATAGTGACAGTTCATTGGAAATTGTTTTTGGAACAGCAGCTGGTAGATTTTACTGTTTAGATTCAACAGGTAATGAAAATTGGTTTTTTGATGCTTCTGGCGCTATTTATTCTTCACCAGCCGTGGCAGATCTCGACGATGATGGAACCCTAGAGATTGTTTTTGGTTCATATGATAATTATGTCTATTGTCTAAGTCACCTTGGAGATCAAGAATGGAACTATAATACTGAGAATATAATTTGGATGTCTTCACCTGCAATTGCAGATCTGGATGATGATGGCACAAAAGAAGTGGTTATAGGGTCTTCAAATAATAATCTATCATGCATCAATCATGATGGTTCAATCATGTGGACATTTGCTACAAATGGAGATATAATGAACTCTCCAGCTATCGTTGATATTGATTTAGATGGGTCATTGGAAGTTTTAATAGGTTCTAATGATAATCATGTTTACTGTATTGATAGCAATGGTTTAGAAAAATGGAATTTTTCCACTGGTGATTATATAGAGACTTCTTTTGCTATAGCAGATCTAAATGGCGATGGATTCCATGAAATTGTATTCACAACAGAAGGAAGTAAGCTATATTGTTTAAGTTGTGATGGAAATGAAATATGGTCATTTTCAGATCCTGGTTTTGAAGATTCTACTCCTGCAATAGCTGATATTGATAATGACAATAAATTTGAGATTGTTGTAGGTTGTATGACATGTAAAATATTATGCTTAGGTCTAACGAACATACAGGAATCAGGTTTGAAGCCATGGTCTACTTTTAGAGGATCAATATTTCGAACTGGATCAGCAGATAGCGACAGTGATTTTCTAGATGATGTAACTGAAGATTACTACAAATGCTCTCCAAATGACGATGATAGTGATAATGATCGATTAAAAGATGGAGAAGAAGTACTATATTATGCAACGAATCCAGCAAATATTGATTCGGATAACGATCTACTCTTCGATGGAGATGAAGTTCAACTATTAAACACATTGCCTAATAATCCAGATTCAGATACTGATCAGCTTCCTGATGGTTTTGAATTTTACAATTATCTAGATCCACTTGATTCCAGTGATGCTGCAGAAGACCTAGACAATGATAATTTATCGAATCTAGAAGAGTATTTGTTAAAAACAGACCTTGGAAATAATGATTCAGATGGTGATGAATTATTAGATGGTGAGGAAATTAATGATTACTTTACGAATCCTCTAGATATAGACAGTGATGATGATCAACTTATTGATGGAAGTGAAGCACATGGTATATACAGTCCATCAAATCCGGGTGCTAATGCAACAGGTTATGTTCACACAGATCCTCTTAATTCTGATTCTGATGGAGACACATACATTGATAGTGTGGAAATTTTCTCCAACTCTGATCCGAATAATCCTCTTAGTAAGCCAGAACCATTAACTGTAACTCCTCCACCAGAGACGATAACAATTCCAGAGACTATAACTCAAAACAATACTATAACAACAACTGTTGAAGCTGGAATCATTTTTACTTCTGTAATTTTATCTACAACAATAGGTATTACAATAGCAGTTGTTATTTATAGAAAACGACAAGAATAGACTAGAAGAGGAGTAAAAATACTTGCTCCTTAGATTCTCTTTTTTATAAATCTAAAATTTTGAAAATGTATATTTCAAAATTCTTTTGCAGAACTAAAACCGGACGAGGGCAACAGCCCCCGTCGCGGGAAAAGGGAGTTTAAATAGGGGAGAGAGGTTTATGGGGGAGGTTCTGGATATTAAAAGAATTAGCATCCAAAACCTCTATCTTTTTGTTGGATTTTCCCCTTTAAATAAGTTTTGTTAATGGGTCTCTTTTTCCGTTTTTTTTCGGAAAATCTTTTTTTCTTTTTTGTTCCCGCACAAAATTCGTTTTTTCTTCTATTTATACCTCTCTTTTTCTTCTTTTCATTTTTCCTGTAATACTTCTGTTCCTCTTGGGAAGTTCTTCCGGTCATATTTTATGAGTGAGGTGCTTAGTATGAACATTATTATCAGGTATAATCCTAGTAATGCAAAGTTTGTCGCGTAGAACGGTATTCCTACTAAATAGAATGATATGATGTATGTTGTTATGTTCCAGATTGTGTGTAACAGTACTGCGTAGATCATTCCTGGGTACATTTTTTTCTTTCTATATCTGTGCCAGGCAAAGTACATTCCTAGTATTCCTGTGAACAGTGCGTGTGTTCCTGGTATCCTTATTGTTCTTATTATTGCTATTTCTAATCCGCTTAACCAATCTGTTGCTAGAATACTGTATGCTACTGCATCTACTACTCCTGCTCCTGTTCCTATTATTGCTCCATAAAAGAATCCATCGAATAATCCATCTACTTCTTTTATTACCCGGAAGCATTTCCTCCACAATACTACTCCTTTCAGCCCCTCTTCCGCTAGTACTTGTACTAGTGCAAATGCTACCATTACTAGAATTATTTGCCAATCTTCTGTTAGTTGATTGATAGTGCTCTTAGCTAACATGAACATTGGTATGGTAAAAGCGATAATAATTAACCCTGTTAATAATCCCCAAATGAAAATATTGACAACAAGTCTTCTTGGTTCTTTCTCCATGACATCTCTATAGTAGAACATAATTACAGTTATTGCTCCACCAAATAATGGCATAATTATTGTAAAGATTGCCAAGAAGATATCTAAAACAGAACTCATTGAGTTCACCAAGTTTTAATTTTTGATTTCTCTTTTTCTTTTGTTCTTTCTATCTTTTTATCTTTGTTATTACGGAAAATTTTCACTTCAATTTATTAAGAAGGAGGATTATTTGAGATTTTTTTCTCTAATTTTTTACTGGTTTCTGTTTTACTTTCATTCCAACACCTGTTCTTTCTCTGGATCGTATGGTGGATTCACTATCATGAGGAATTTCAGTGGTTCTTTTCCGATATTTTCCAGTTTTTGTATAGCATTTTTTGGTATTATTATTACGTCTCCTTCCTTGATTTCCTTTTCTCTTTTGTTTATTGTTATTTTTCCTTTTCCTTGTATGAAATAATAAAGCTCCTGCATCTCCATTTTGTGTTCTTTACTTATCTCTCCTACTCCTAGTTCCCCATATGCTAGTGAATACTCCTCATTTCTTTCTAGTTCCACTATTTTACAGCCATCTGGACTAATTATTGCTCTATGAACTAGGTCTTCTCTTTTCAGTGGTATTTTTTTATGCTTCATTTTTTGTTCTTCCCTTCGTTTTCAGCCTATTCTTTCCAGTAACTCCTTAACTACTTCATCCCGATTCTGTTTTGTTAGTTCTATTAATTCTATATCTGCTCTTTTTTTCAGCAATTCTACGTAGTTCCCTCCTCCTTTTTTGGTTATCGTTGCCAAAACGTTTCCAAGGTTCAGGTTGTGCATTAACTGGAATTTGAATTTACTCGAGAATAATTCCATTTTTCCTATTTCATCTATGATCACTAATTCTGCTTCTTTCTCCAT
This sequence comes from Candidatus Heimdallarchaeota archaeon, assembly GCA_023128635.1. The sequence continues at coordinate 8,994 of JAGMDP010000078.1, forward strand.
TTCTGGCAATGCTACTGCTTCGAACCCTTCAAAATCAACAAAGTATTTCCCTACTTTTCGATAGCTCTTCACATTGATGTGTGCTAATGTTCCTACTTCTCCTGTGCTTATCCCTACTATTTTGAATCCTTCTCTTCTTCCATATTGGTTCTTCATTTCTTCTGTGTAGAAGCCTGAACACTTTTTTGTTGTTTTCTCCAAGAATTTCATTATAGCAGTCGTTTTTCCTACTCTTGGAAACCCTGTGAGCATTATATTTGTCATTTTCTTCTTGTTCTTATTTAGAGTCCCTTTTATCTAAATTTTGTGCTGGTTTTTTTGTTTTTATTTGCTTGAATTGGAAGGTTTTTTATTTTTGATTCCCCTTATTTCTCTTGAGAGATGATTGATCTAATTTCAATTTAAGGAGATTGTTAGTCTAGCATGTCGAGTTCTTGTCCTAATTGTGGAGAATCTATTAAAAAAGAAGATGTTTTTTGTCCTTTTTGTGGAAGTCCTATAAGTAAAGCTTCTACCGGAAAAAAGTATCCTGCTCATGAAGCTTCTTCTGGTGAAGTTATATGTCCTAATTGCAATGCTAGTAATGTCCTCAGCAATAAATTCTGCAGTTTTTGTGGAACAAGTATGCCTGCAGCTCCTTCGGGTTACTCTTCTGCTTATTCTCCTCCTGAATCCACTGAACAAGAGACACATTCTTATGGCAGCTATCATACAACATCAGCTGATGGAGAAAGGAAATGGTATCAACCACCTCAAAGAAAACGTTCTGCTAAGCATCCCATTGAGTGGCTCTTCTATATAGGTTGGAGTCTTTACATAATCCTTAGAGTTTTATTCTATGTCTTCATCTGTGCAGCACAAATTGCAGGTCGCAGAAGATAGTTCATTCTTCCCCTGTTCTAATCTGCTAATCTTCTCATTTTCAGGAGTTCATAATTCAATTGTATTTTTTCTTTTTTGAGGTGCTCCACTAATCTTTCCTGATTATCAAATGTTGTTTTTAAGTTTTTAAAATCAGGATTTGTTATGTAGGTCTTCAAGTGTGAGACAAAATCTAGAGCGTATTTTGGATCTTTTATTATGAAGGGCATTCCTCCGGGAAAGTCTGGGCTAAATCTTGTAAATCCTAATTGTTGACCCATTACTTCAAAAACCAAGACATGTTGGTTTTCCCTCCCAAAGTATTGTTGAATTAGAATCGGATTTAAGTTGAATCTCAAGCAGATCATTTGTATTTCTCCCCATTCAACATGTCTACACTTTCCTTGAGGTTTCTCTTTCAATTTCTTATAGGGAAATATGAATTGCCAGCTCTTTTTGTCTACCTCATACCCATGTTTTTTATACAATTCTTTTGCTGCTTCGTTTTTTTCTTCCACATAAAGATAGTAGCTTTTGCACCCTGCATTCTTTAAGTGAAGCATGCTTCTCTCTAACAAATGAGAACCAAGTCCTTTTCTTTGATGCTCTGGGTGAACCCCTATTCTCATGACGTGTCCTTCGTTACCATACACGCCTATTTTGTAGTATCCTATGAAATCCTTTGATTCCTTATGTACTGCTATTATAGATTGCGATTTTAATCCAGACAGTCCACTCAGGTAACTACTTTCCATCATATGTTCGTCTGGAAAAATTAATTCGTCCATTTCTTTAAATTTCGACCAATCATCAGCAGTAAGATCTCTCAGATAAAAGTCTGGTTCCAATTTTTTAAGACCCCAAATTCTTCATCTATTGTTATTCACATTAATTCTGTCTTCAAAAAAAGGTTTCTGCATCGCATATAACATGTGTTTCTGAAAACTACCATATCCAAATTGTTTTAAGATAAGTCTTCGACAAGTTTTTTATGTCGACAGAGAAACACATTTTATCTAGTAAGTTTATCCTTTTCTTAATTTCTCGACTTTCGAAATTAATTTATCCTTTTACGAATAAGAAAAGAATTCCAAGACAATGGGTTCCCCTTGGTGGCATTACTTCTTCTAAATCAAAAGACAATATTGCTACTATAGAATGTGAAAATGGATTTCTAGAATTAAAATTAGTTTCTCCTCTTATTTGGCGTGTAAGAGCTTCAAAGAACAAATTTACTCGAGAACATATTTCTTGGGCATCCCAAGAACCTCCAGCATCTATTAATGTCAAGTTAAAACAAGAACGTGGGTTTCTCACAATTAAAGCAGATAAAAACATCTCAGGTAAAGATGATATATTGATTAAAATCAATGAAAGTGATTCCACAGTTATTTTTCAGAAAATAAATGGGGAAATTATAGTTAACGAAGAAAAAGCAATCTCATTTGGCAAATATAGTTCTTGGGGGTCATTAACCAAAGTTTCACCAAGTCAGGAATTTCATATTGGCTTTGGAGAACGTACTGGTGATTTAATTAAGAATGGCAAGAAAATGCTCTTCTGGAATACTGATCCTGCTACTTATGGAAAGAATGACGACCCTCTTTATCAAAGCGAACCAATTCAAATCAGTGTAAAGAATGATGGTTCGGCTTACGGTATTTTTTATGACAATCATCATTATTCTGTGATTCATCCTAAAAAAGATAAAAAAAGTACCATTAAATATTTTACTGAATCCGAACCAATTTGCTACTACTTCTTCACTGGTCCTACTTTAAAAGAAGTATCTCAACAAATTTCTTCAATAAATGGAACTCTCCCTCTTCCTCCGAAATGGATTCTCGGGCATCATCAATGTCGCTGGAGTTATTACCCCGAACAAAAAGTACGAGATATTGCTCGCAATTTTCGGGAAAGAAACATCCCTTGTGATAGCATTCATTTAGACATTGATTATATGGATGACTTTAGATGTTTTACTTGGGACAAAGATCGTTTCCCAGACCCTAAGGAATTAATTGCTGATCTGAAAAGTGACGGATTTAAAATAGTCACAATAATTGATCCCGGTTTGAAGGTAGATCAAGATTACAAGGTTTTTACTGAATGTATTAAAAATGATTTTCATTGTAAATTGCCTGTTGAGCGTTCTTATGTAACCAGGGTATGGCCTGGCAAGAGTATCTATCCTGATTTTACTAATCCTGCTGTTCGTGATTGGTGGGGAACTAAATTTAAGTCACTTTTTGATATTGGGATTGAAGGTATCTGGATGGATATGAATGAACCTTCAACTTTTACTTTTAAAAGAACTGCACCTGATGACGTTCAACACAATATGAATGGTCTAGGAGGAAATCATCGAGATGCTCACAATATTTTCGGTCAGAGTATGGCAATGGCTACTCGAGATGGTGCAGATAA
>JAGMDP010000079.1 GCA_023128635.1 Candidatus Heimdallarchaeota archaeon
GCAATTATTGGGTTTACAATATCTTCAATTTTGAGACAGAATGGATAGGTATCAGAAACACCTACACTGTAAGAACCAAATAAAGCTACACCTCGAGAGTTTGCAGCACCAGTATCATACAATTTCATTCCATAAACTCTGAAAGTATCTGCACCAAAGGAATAGTATTCTAATCCCGTTAGACTGAAATCTCGAGTGATACTTCGATTAACTGATGTAACTTGTGTAAAGGATTCTAGTGAAGGAACATCTATACCTGCAATGATGAAATGAACATTTGCTGCTTCAGCAATCATTTCCATTTCAACCAAGATTTGGTCAGTACCATTCCAATTGTAAGTATTGGTAAGATTATAGATTTTAGCTGATGAATTATAACTGTATTCAGCCAAGGAATAATCAATTAGACTTGTGGCATTTCTACCGAGGACATATAGCTCATATTTGCCATCATTTTCTACATCTATAATTTCAAAATCAAATATTTCTACAAAATGAGTTTTTGGTATTGTATAGGTAAAATTGAAATCTAGACTGTTCGAATTTATCTCGAGAAAATCAATCCAATGGGTATTATTTAGTGGTATTTCTTTTAGCAAAACAACCATTGGATTTCCTAATTCACCATCAAAACGATTATCAATTGCTTTTCCGGTCAAGTAATTTGTTTCATTATATGCTGTTGTATCAACATAAGAAGCAGTATTCTGGTAGTCAATTGTGTCTAAGTTTTTTGTAAAGGTAAATAATTCAACAACTCCATGCTTCATATTTGTAGCATTTTCAATACTTCCAATTGATGCAATACCACCATCGAAGCTTTGAGCTGGATCCAAATTGAATACTTCAACAAAATTATATGAATCATTAAAGTCAATCTTGGCTATTTTGTCATTGCTAAAATCATATTGAGTGTTATCAAAAATAAGGTACGAATAATCTTCCACATATTCTGGATCAGATAAGATTTCTCCAGTTCTCGATAAATTAACTGCAAATGCTGAGATGAGGATAGAAATTATTAGTACACTTGAAATTATTACGTAAGCAAAGAATTTCTTTCTCATACTATTTCCTCCTTCTGTTCCACGTAAGTAAAGTCATTATTACTAATGATAATGAGAATATAGCTATAATTGTGATAAATGATGGTCCTGTCACAGCAGTATAATATGGATCATCTGTGGTTCTTGGAGTACTACCAATATACAACGAGAATCTTCCTGTTCGCAAGATTGTTTCAACCCAGAAGTAATACGAACCAGTATCCAATGCAATTGCCTTAGCAGCTGTAGCAATACCAATCTTGTTCCAATTTGAGTCAAAAATATGAACTCTCACAATCAATTGACTATCATACATTATAACAGACAGGAATCCTCCATCCGAATCCGTTACTTCTGATTGGATGAGAATAGTTGCTATTTCTTCATCAATAGTCCACTGTATATGATTAATATCTGCACGAGAAACACTGTGAATATAATCCCATTGTACTTTGATTGCTGAACTGCTTGTATCGCCAAAGTATTTTACAGACACTTTATTGTTAGTACTTAAAGCAGTGATTTGATAGATTGAGGAATTTCCTTCTTGGTGTACTAATAGTGTATTAAAGTCCACTAATGGAAGGAATTCTATTGTCAAAGTTTGTTCTGAGGTAATCCATAAATAACCAATTGTTTGAGTATCCAAGTCAAAACTAATGGTTTTATTAGAAT
>JAGMDP010000008.1 GCA_023128635.1 Candidatus Heimdallarchaeota archaeon
GCAACTATGGATTTTCGATTATGTCATCTTTTACGAGAGAAATTATCACAAAAAGGTTTTAGCATTGAACAACTTCAACCTGGAAATCCCCCCTCTAAAGATTCGATATTAGTTGTAACAACTGAAGAAGAATTCAATAAGAAGAACTTGACTTATAGTAATATGGTTGTTCTTTCAAAAGTTGAAACTCTAAATCTAGATAAAGCGTATTCGAAGATAATGTTGGGTATTGAAGGAAAAAAAATTTGGGAATCCCTGATTATTGGGGTAGATCCTGGACTTACTATTGGAGTTGCTGTTATAACTGATGGATGTTTGCAATCAACATTAGAAACTAGGGATATTAAAGAAGCAGTTAATTTTATAGTTTTCACGTTAAAAAATTTGTCAGCAAAAATGGCTATTATCCGAATTGGTTCTACAGGTGGTTACCGTCAAGTTCTCATTCTTAATGAATTACTCAATGTAAAACCTGAACATGTTGATTTGGAAGTTGTAGATGAATTACATACAACCCCGGAGCGTGGTCAAGAAGCTAATGAGATCTTTCTTGAGGGAGTGAAAGAGGGCATGAAAATACCCAAAGGAAAAGATGCTACAGCAGCAATGGAAATTGCCTTTCGTCTTGGGGAAAGCGTAAAAAAACCTGAAACATGTGAAACTTCAGATGGGGAACTTAAAGAAATCCAAGTTCTATCTCGCCAGTATTCAAGAGGTGATGTCACAATATCGCGAGAACTTGCAATAAAAGTAGCATCCGGCAGATTAACTCTTGAAGAAGCAATTTCTATACAGAAATCAGAGAATAAGCAATCATAGTTTCAGAGAAGATTAGTTTATTAATTGATGACAAGTTTTAGTACTAGGAGAGTTTTATAATTGAAGGAAAAAAACACAGAAAATACTACAACTTCTGAAAAAATGAAATCCTTCCAAGCATTTCCAAAACTGCTCTCCAAAATTAAAAAAGATTCTAAGTTAACAATAAAGGACATTGAATTCTTCGAAGAAATCTTTGGTGATCGTATTAGAAAGGCATTAGAAGTTATAGGTGCAAAAGGTGTGAAACGATACATTTTTTCCCCGTCCGGTGTCACTAAATGGACTGTTCGAGGAACAGAGAAGGAATATCTAGTTATCGAAAATTCTTTTTGTTCTTGTAAAGATTTCTTGTTTACTGCCTTACTTCGGAAAGAAGCTCCATCTTGTTATCATCTTTTAGCAAGAGAAATAGCAGAAAAAACAGAACAATTTGACGATATCACCGTTGAAGATAATTTGTTTCAGGAATATATGAAGACTTGGCTAGACTAAAAGATCAGTTCAATTATCTACAGTATGCAAATAAACTACATCAAGCTGTATACATTTAGCTTGACAATCTAATATACTCGAAAAACTAGGTTTTGTTCTACCATCATCACCAGAAATTAATTCTTTGATGTACAGCCCTCCTTCTCCAATTATTTCAGCTTCAATTTCTCTTTCAGCTAGTTTCTTAATTGATACATTATATACTGTTTTAATTCTCACAAGATCGGATCTTCTATGTAGAACTCTTTTAGGCGTCTGTTGTTTCAATTTTGTTTCCTTTAATTCGTTCTGTAATTTAAGATATAATTCATCTGAAATATCTTTATCAAGTGTGATCGTTGCTCTGTATGTTTTCCTGGTTTTTTTAGCTAGACTTTTTATCTCTTGAACTTTCTTTTTATTTGCAAACGACAGATTTGAAATCTGAACTTTTCTCTTTGTATTCCTATTTACTCTCTTTTCAATCTTCTTCAAGTCAATGGTGCGCTTTTCTGGTTCTTTTATCTCGAGAACAAAAGGTCTACCGTTCCCCAACATCAACGCATCGATATCTTCTCTCCCAGCACCATGAAATCTAGATCCTGCCCCTCCTGTTATTTTAAGAACTGGGCCAGCAATTAATTCTTCAACACTTTCAGTATATCTTTTCCCAGTATAGTTGCATCTAATACACCCATTGCCATTACAATCATAGCAGGGCCATTTTGTTTGGGGTATTGTTCGAATGAATTTTCTATATCTTCCATAAATGAAGAGTGATCTCTTCTCAAGAGTAATAGTTTGTTTGGATAAATCAATAATTATCGTTATATCGGGTAACTCGAAATCAGGCTCTTTTTTTGTCTTATTCATAATTAATTTGCCAATTTCTCGAGTAAACTCAGACTTTATGCTCTCACCGGTTGTTATATTATATTTAGCTCTGATATTATCTTCTTTCTCAAGGATTTCGGGAGGGATTTTAGCACCAACAATGAAACTTTGATAATCTTCATCCTTTAGTTTGGCTACTACAGGTTTAACGTAATTTGTTAATTGATCAAATAATCCATTGCATAATTCACAGACAGAATCATCTGCTGAAGTAAGATTAATTTCACAATCTTTCCTTTGCATAGATTGTTGGGCTAAGACATTACCCATTGTTGCTATATTTTGATTAACACTAACTGCTTCCATATCGTCAGGTATTTTGTTATATAATTCTAGAATTATAGCATTTTTTAGAATGTGTCCTCTTTCCTTATTTGTTAATCCAAAACCAACTAGAGCAAATTGCCTACCTAAGCAATTATCACAGAATCTATTATCTTTCAAAATATCAAGTGCAAGCTCTAGCATGAACTTGGGATAATTCTTCACTGTTTTTAATTTTCCCATTTCTTTAATCAAAAAATAGCTCAACTTATAAGAAGTGCTCCCAACCCTTAGGAGAAATATCTGTTGTTTTTTCATCTTTAACTAATTGAATTAATCCAGGATTCTTATCTGTTATTTTACCAATCTTAAAGAGGTCTATCTTTTGAGATTTCATAAGCTTCTGAAGTTCAGCATAATTTTCTTCTTTAAGAGTAAATAATAACTCAAATTCTTCTCCAGCATATAATGCAAGCTCTTCCGCTTGTATGTTATGCTTCTTTGCAAAATTAATAACATCAAGATCAATCGGGATATTCTCAAGAAGTATTCCTAATTCATCTTTATTTCTTAATAATTCAAACAAGCTCCACGCAAAACCATCACTACTATCTATACAACTGTGAATTTTCCCGAATTGAGAGAACAATAATCCCTCTTTAAGACGGGCAACTGGATTATAAATCGCGTTCCTAAATTTACTTTTCTGATTTTCAGTTGCGGAATAATCATCTAAAAAGACTTTGAACCCAGCTCCTGTCAAGCCGAAATAACCTGTTGTACAAATTATATCGCCTTTCATAGCTCCAGAGCGAAGTATTAGGTTCTCTTTTTGAGCCAATCCTAATGCGACAATAGAGAGGATTATGTCATCTGCAGTATTTGTATCCCCTCCTAAAAACTTAGCATTGTATTGATGGGAGGTTTCTTTTATACCAGTAACAAGTTCAACTGTATTATTTACAGAAAAATCGTCTGGAAATGCTCCGGAAGCAACAATAACTTCTGGTTGAACACCTTTTGCTGCTAAATCACTTATAGTCATTGTAACTGCTTTGCTGCCCATTTGAGCCGGTGTCATATTAGGAGGAGCATCGGTTTTCCTTACAAAGGTATCAATATTTACTACCATTGATTGGTTCTCAGAAATTGAAAATGCAACAGCATCATCATTAAAAGGCAAATCACCAGAATCGACGAGTTTTTCAAACATCTTAAGTAGAGCTCGTTCTCCTATATCTCCTAAAGATTCATTCATTATTGATTCCACATCTGTCTATATTGATTTAACACAAATTAATTCTTAAATAAGTCTTCCAATTAACTCACATATTAATTGACCTAATTCAAAGTACTGTTATATAAATAAAATAAAAGAAATTGGGCTAAAAAATATGGATTAGTGAGGAACTTCTGCTATAGAAACATCTTGAACTTCTTCAATTTCCTTAAGTAAGCTCTTTACCTCTTCCATTGAACGAGTGAGATGGCGTTTCTCCAAGAAACCTTCCCATATACAAACATCATCGACCAAACAAAGACCTGTTGAATAGGTAATTTTGTTAGCAAATTCATTTATTTTTGCCATAATCTTAGCGACAATTCGAGAAGTTAATGGATAAATCTTAATGCCAATTTTGATAACTTCAGATTCCACAGTAAAGAAATAAATTGCTTTAACGTTAGAAGCATACACTATCAATATTTTGCCGCTGTCACCACTCATATCCGCTAGATCAGATATTACAGAATCAGGAAAAGCTATCTCTTTTGGAGATGAAACTAGTTTTGAAGCTGTTATTATGCCCTTCAATAATCGTCATCCTCTTTTAATAAACCACTCATTCATATACTTATTCAAAAAGATTTCTCTATATACAATTTTTGTGATAGACGAATTTTTTTGATTCCCTAAAACAACTCTAAACTGAAATCTATTTAGAAAACAATTTTAGTGTAAGATTAAGAGTTCATTATTATAATTTTGTTAAAATATAAATACCTAACACTTTCAGAATTCTAGCTTTTCAATTTTATTTATTTTTCTTTAGAACAAATTTATTTGCTTTCTGAAGGCTTGTATCAATCATTTTGTCTGAAATCAGATATTTTTCAGCAGTAACAATCCTATCAAGGTGTGCTTGGGTTGCAGGTTTAATAGGAACTGCAGCACATGTGTATTTCGCTGCAATTTCAGAAAATTTATACGCACCAATTTCTCTTGATAATTGAATTACTTCTTCTTTATTTAACCCAATATTAGGTCTAATTAATTTTTTTTCTGATAAAACACTTTCAATAGTCCTTAGATTTTCTATAGTCTGACTTGCTTGTTCCCCTAAAATCTCCCCTGTAACAATATAATCAGCATTGATATTTCTCGCTAATACCTCTGCTTTCTTAAGCATTAATCTTTTACAAAGAATACAATTAATTTTTGGATCTTTAGATTCAATAACTATTTTTTCTAAGTCTTTACCATTCGGAACAACGTATAACTCAAAGGAAGATTGGTTCTGAAAGGAATTCACCAGTGCTTGTGCAATGTTTCGAATTGGGCTGATAGAAATAATGCTCTTTTCTTCTTTTATAGCTGTAACTGTACCTTCTTTTTGTTGTTTTTTCTTTTTGGAGGGCTTGACCATTGGCTTATTATCAAAATTCAAACCAACTACCTCTACCCCAGAACGCTCAATGAGAAAAGTGGCGATAGGTGAATCCAACCCATCGCTAATTAAACAAACTGCTTTCCTTTTCATAAGTGTATTAACCTTTTAGTTTTGAAAATGCACTGCGAAGTTCATCTTCAAGATCTAATTTTAACTCACTACTTGTAGAATCCTCTACAGCTTCCTCTTCTTCTTCACCAGGTTCAACCGCGAGATCAGGAGCATCGAAATCATCTTCTATTTGTTGTGCTACTTTTTGACGTCTATTTGCCAATTTTTCAGCTAATTCTCCTCTAAATCCGCCACCGGGGGCAGCTATACCACCGCCACTAGATCCCATACTTGCAGGCGCTACAGCATCTGGTTGAGTAGTAACACTGGGACTTGTTGCGGCTGGAGCATCAGGTTCAACGACACCAGTTAGGAAAGATGGTCCTGAATCTGAAGCAGCTGCTGGAGCTGTTTTTGCTGGTGCTTTCTTCAAAGTTACCCCTAACATAGAGGCAGCTTCAACTGCGTTACCTGGTCCACCACTTGCAGTTGCTGCTGGAGTAGGTTTTGGAGGAGGAGGTGGACTAGAAGGAGCACTAAATGGAGATGCAGTTTTTGGCATAGGTGCTCGAGTAGTAGGTGGAGGAGGAGGTACTGGACTGCTTGGTTGAGGTGGTCTAGGTGTACCACCACGTGATACTTGTTGTTCTAATTTCGAAACTCGGGTTTCTAATTGACTAATTGCTTTTAGAAGGAGTGATGAAAGATTATTAATTAAATTCGCTAATTCTTTAACACCCTGACTTTGACTGCTTGAAGAATATATGTCACCTAAGAGATTATCTAAGTTATCGCTCAAATTTTTTCGCCACCTTAAATTACGTGTTTTTTCTACTAATTCTTAATTATGTTTATTTTAGTATTACAAATAGTTGTTATCTACTATATAATTACTTGGAATTTACTAAATAATAATCCTACTCTTATGGCATATTCTGCCAAAGTCTGATAAAAAGCATTTCTATTTTTGCAAAATGATCAAAGGTCTTTCATAAGCTCGAAAAGCTCGAGGATTCTCTTAATGGATTTAGTCTTTATTGCTTTCCCCACTGTTAAATCAATTTCAGAATTTGAAGCTCCGACCCAAGGTCCAACATCTATAGGTGATGTCTCATGTCTATCCATTAAACCCTTTGCTCCCTTTATTACATCACTCCCAACAAGGGTTAATTCAGTTAACCCTCCAAAGCCTGCTACTTCTTGAGGAACTTTGATGACAAGTCTTGTTAATTCAAAAGGATTATTTTTTACAAATTCTCTAATAACCATTGCATTAATTCTCATACCACTGGTTGTTACTTTAAATGCTTCTTCAAAGAGATGAATGAATTCTTTTGTTGCTAACTCAGTTCTACTTTGAACCAAGAGCATCTTTTTAGAAACTGAGATATAAACTCTAAAATATTTTGGAATTTTAGCTTCGATTTTTGTAAGAAAGGTATCTGCAACAATTTCTTTTTGCCATTGTTCTAGTAACAAGAAAATTGTTTGAGACTCTTCATCTACTATAAATAAATCAATATTCACTAAAGAATCAATTTTTAGGATAACATCTTCAAATTTTCTCTCAATTTTATCTGGGTAATATCGAGCAATACTCTTATCCCAGGCAAATAGATTCCAATCAAAATCCCCAATAGAGAAATGTTCACTTACTGTTTGAAGATCACGAATAATTTCAAGTGTGACACTTTTGCCAAGATGCTCATAGAAATACTCCCTCTTTGATTGTTTCTCACCTATTGGTGGTCGCTTCTTTTTCCAATCCTTAATTAATGCAATTTTTTCAATTAATTGTTCATTTGGTATTGGATTAAGAAGATCATCGATTGCTTCGTCTGATAATTTAATACTACTTTCCTTATCAGAAGCTACTGGACTATCCATGAATCAATACCTCATTGCAAGTAACTAACGAAAACATATCCTTATGATAATATCAAAAGCTTTTGGTTTGGGCAGAAGATTAGATTTTTCTACTAGCCAAATAAGGAGTTAATCCTGAGGTTTTAATTTAAACTCAAAAGTAATTAATTTACAAAGTCATGGGGAAATTAGAGTTTAAAAAACATAAAAGAAATAAAAAATAGAAAAACTAAGAAATAAGAAGAAGTAATTACACTAATACGATGCATTCCTCTGGACATTCCTCAACACAAATTCCACAATCAGTGCAGTTTTCGTCTCGAGCATTTATAGGGGCTCCATCATCAGCTTCGTCATATACTTCTTCAGGACAAACCTCAATGCAAGTTCCACATTTTGAGCATTTGGCAAGATCGATTTTTGTTGGCATTTTATATCCTCTTTAATTATTTATGTAGGGTAATAGTAAACCACAATATTAGATTATTGTAGTACTATCAAGAATTAACTCGAAAAAACACTCTTTTAAATGTTTTTCATCATTTGATGAAATATGGAAAAACATGAAAAATTAGGCAAATAAACCTAATTTTCTCTTCTTATTACTAAACGATAAGCTATGGAGTGTCCAGCAATATTACTTTCTCTGAATATTTTCACTACTTGCCCGGGTTTAGCTCCTACAGCTTTAACTGCTGGATCGCTTGCAAAGATTTTAGGTAAATGTCTTCTCTTAATATTGTATTTCTCTAACAATTCCTTTAATTCCTCATCAGGACAAATAATGTGCTCTGGAACAAGATCATGGGTAAAAATATCAAATCGAGGATCCTTACTTGTAATAATCCAGATACCCTGTTCTTTTGCTTCTCTTCTTGCGTAGTGAGTAAAACGATTTGATGCAACAAGTAATCCTTTAACATTTTCCTCTCCCTTTTCTTCTTTCCTTTGTT
>JAGMDP010000080.1 GCA_023128635.1 Candidatus Heimdallarchaeota archaeon
TATCTCCTACTTTTCATAGGTATTTTGTATCTATAATTAATTAATATATTAACTATTAAAATCTTTAGAGATAAAGAATGACCTAACTTAAATTCCGTTGACTCTCAATAGCAATAATGAAATAAGTACAAATCAAATGTAAAAATGATAAAAAATCAAATATCAACTTGACATTAATATTAAATTGGAATGTTTGTAGTAGATTAAGTTAGTAAGATAATATTTAATTCCGTGTATAACTCACCCATTTGATACAAGCCATCATATTCTTTTCTGGTTATTTTCTTGTAAGCTAAACCTAGAATTCTTTCCAATTCATCCTCATCAAATGATGTGTCAGGTCGGATATAAGGAATCCAGACATTGTACATCTTTTCATAGATAATGGATCGGAAGTTAGGTCTTTTACCTGTAATGGCATTTATGAGTTTCAATGTCTGTAGCTCAGTGAACAATTCATAAGCTATAGCTCTAACTCCTCGTCTATCTTGTCTAACCCAAGAACCAATCGGTTTGGAATAATTCAATAATTTTACTACTTCATGAAGAAACATATCATCTCTTTCGACCATAACTTTTGAAGTTTCAATATAAGCAATGTCAGAATATGTGAGTTTATGGGATAATCGTCCATCAATAGGATATAGAAGGCAGACAATCGGGTCTTTTCTCTTCCAAGATATTCCTGGGAGCTTGAGTGATTCCTCTTGCAATTTAGACCAATATTTAGAATATTTCTTCTTAATTTCTTCTCTTGTACTTTCTAACTCTTTTTCCCTTTCTTTCGTTAAGATATTTTTCTGGTAATAATTTAGGATTTCAGACACAATATCTATTAATTTCTGAATTTCCGCAAGCCATTTTTCTCCAAACTTTCCTCTAGGGGGATTGTTCTCTATATATCTAGCTAATTTTCTTGGCGACTCAATATCGTGGAGAACTACTATATTTCTAGCCCAAGGCAAGAAATGTTTGAATCGAGTAAACTTTATTTCTCTGATAACTTTATATAACGCTCTTGCTTCTTTGTCCCGTTCTATCCAACCTATTTTTTTCTTTAAAGGTCCATGATACTCAAAATAGTACAAGGCATCAGCTAAATCCGAATGATAGAATTTTATTAGTTCACTCAATTGTCTCACCATTGAATGAAAGAGTTATTCCTAACAGTATTTTTAACTTTTGTCTAATCGAAGGAAATATTATATTAATATCAGCGTAGGAATCGGAATAAAGAAATAACCTTGCTTTTCATGAATAACCGAGAACAATGGTTGTGTTGAAAGAAGCGAATACATTCTTAATTCAAGTTGATAGTACTCGCAAGAACTACATTCCAAGCAATTTTGCTAGTATCCCAGGCGATCCGATTTTCGCTGAGGATGTTCTTCTACACAATCGCTTCAAATTAGATGAAGAATCAATAACTCTTAATCCAGATTTTCATAAGGTAAGCCAAAATGATTATTTGCTTGTTTTTTGTAATCCCCTTATCCCTCATTCACCTAATCAAATCAAGTTTATCTTCAATGTTATAAATAAACTTGGAAACCAAATTGTCCTAAAATCGTTTACAAAGCTTAATCGAGGTTATACTCTCAAACACATCAAATCGTTAGTAGAAGAAGGGAAGCTGACAAAAGAAATGCTGAATTGTGGAACAAAAGGTTTCAAAATATGTCAAGTTAACTTCTCTGATTTAGAATTATTAGTGAATTTTGATCCTTTAGTTCGAACTTATCATTCTACCAGCTGGAAAACATAAGTATAATTAAGCTACACCAAAAAACTCTTCGGCTCCCATTCCCAAGAAAAGCATCTTAATTTCAGCATTAGTTTTATCTTTGTGTTCTTTTCTATAAGCAATAATCTTATGTAAACATTCAGAGCACAGCTCTTTCCCATCCAAAATATCCATTGCTTTTGCTAACTCCATTTCATCTCGAGCAACTTCTTCATTCAGGACTTTAATTGGATTATGTGTTGTTAAACAACAAACAACATCATCAGAATTTGAGAAAATAGAATTAGCACAATTATCAGCCCCTGTTTTCAAAATATCAGTATCAATTTGTATCCGTTCAATAATTGCTCCTAAATCCAAAACTTTTACAGACTTTACATCCCCTTCTTCTGAATTTAAGCAATACGTATCTCCACCATTTTCAATCAATAGCTTTGGACAACCATGCCATAATTTTGTTTCACTATGACTTAAAGCAGCCGTAAACGCTAGAGAGAAGAGTGTAGCTGCAAGAATAATGAATAAAGTTGAAGGTTGTAAGGCATCTTGAAAACCTGGAATAAACTGGAATAAATAAATGGATATTAATGCTCCTCCAAATCCAATAGCAAAAATATATGTGAAGAGATTCATTCTTCTTCGCAAATCCGGAAATGATGATGCTCCTTTAGCCATCATACGCATTTCAATAACTAGTAAAAGGAAGATCAGAATCATGGTCAAGACACTTACGATTGTGAAAGCTAGTTTAAATTGAGTATTCACACCATAATTTGATTTTGTTGGAACCAATTCAAGGATGTCTTTGTCCAAAAATAACCATAATGATAAACTAAATGCAGGTATAAAAACAAAAGAGTGTAAATATCTAGGAATGGATTTGTATTTTGCTCTCCAGAAAAATATTGAGAAACTTAAAGCTGGTATGGTCATGAGAAACAATGAAAACACCATTAATTTATCGAACCATATTGCTGTTTGATTATTCCCCAATAAATAATAAGATTCTTTTAATAAGCTGAAAATCACAGCTAAAACTCC
>JAGMDP010000081.1 GCA_023128635.1 Candidatus Heimdallarchaeota archaeon
ATTATGAGTTTAATACTAACCAAATTTTGTACTGTCCACTTAGCTAATAATATTCCCTTTAATCCCGCTTTAAATCACTGTTTTGTAGTTTTTAAATTATACATACCATTAGGATATTACTTAAAAAATTATTGCAGAACAACAGACAGCACCACTAGATAAACATAAATTAAAAAAGATAATACATCCTATTAGTAACAACAGTAAACAAAACTGTGATTAAACAATGAAAATCAACTGCTTCAATTGTTCAAGCGAAATAAGTGAAGACCAACCAATTTGTCCTAATTGTTTTGTTGTTCATAAAAAACGATTTACTCGAGAAGAAGTTATTGATTTTCTAGAAGCAACTTATCCCACAAAACCAAGACATAAACCAAAATTCGAGTCCATTCAGAAACCACTGAAACAAAGATCTCATGGTGATTGGCTTGTTTTTGGTCTTGCAACTTTCGGCATAGGATACTATTACTATTTGTTAATGACCTTGAAGGATCTTTCAGATCATTGGTTTTACCCGCATGGACAGTATGAAAATACAACAAAAATTGATATGTTTATTTCTACAATAATTGTTATTGTATCCTATTTCATAGGAATCCCATTTATTCAATATATGAGATATGAGAAACTACGCAAGCATTTGCAAAAATCACCAGATAGAGAAGAGAGAAAGTATCCACTGAAAGGAAAAATTATTGCTTTGTGGTATTTGATCTTAAATGTTTTATTCGTAGGTTCAGTTTCATTGCTAATTATTGGATTATTGTCTGCATTGATAGGTTATGTAATTGAAGATCCCTCTACAACTATAATGGTCATTTTCTTTGCAGGTGCAGGAATTGTCTTTATTCTAATGATACTTGTTGGAATTTTGGTTCTAATGTTTGAGAGAAGATGGCAATCAACATACAACTCTCACATTCAGTGGCATCAAAGAAATCTTGGATGATTAAAAAAGGAAAAATTATCTCATTGAATTTTAGTTTAAGAAAATTAATATTCTATGTAATAATTTATTTCTATTATAAATTGGATTGGTGTTTGCATCTTGGAAAAGAAGTCATCTTTGAAAGTAATGGTTTTTCTCTTTATTATCTGTTTAAGTTCAATATTCGTAATTAAAAGTCGAAATTCAAATCAAGTAGTAAATATGAATGAATTATATGGTAAAAGAATTCTTGGTGAGGATCTTTTTGGTCAGTATTTTTGTAATCAAATCAAACCCAGTCCAACAATTGATGCAGATGATGAACCAATTTTCTGGGATGTATTCAATGGCAGCGAAATCATCTATAATCCTGTTGTTTTATATGTGAACTATTTTTATTGGGATGCTTTGCCATTCTATGATGATAATGAAGAATATGTTTTTGAGATGTTCGCGAACGAAAGTACAATCTTTAATTCGAGTTACCTTTACTCGCAATACAATGCTTATTATTGGTGGTTGGGCTACGACTGGAACGTGAGTATTTATGAGC
>JAGMDP010000082.1 GCA_023128635.1 Candidatus Heimdallarchaeota archaeon
CAGGTTCTGGTTTTGGGGGTTCTGGTTCTAACACCATAGTTGGCAGGTTAAGAACTCTTGATTTCCAAACATCAACATTTTGAACTGGATGAACTTTTTTAGCTCTTTTGTAAATTTCAGTAGCCATTTTTCCAGTTACTAAATCCATAACATGCTTATCAAAAGGCATTCTTTCTGCTCGTTTTGTGATTACATCATACATTACTTCTCTAATGCCTTTTTCATGACTTGTTTTACATCTGAAAGGAGTTAATGCTATAATACTACATCGCAAACGAGCACCATCTTTTGTTGTAACATTAAAGATGCCATCAATTCGAGTTCGTCGTCTACGAATCATTGAACGTAAATAGTCGCGAGTATATTCATGACCATTAAAATCTGTAATTGCATTATCACCTTTTACTTTCTGCACTTTGAAGGTGATTTTCACATGCATTTTCTTATAATCACCAGTTAAATCCATTAAGGTGGACTTTAGAGTTCTTCCCACTACATACTCTGGATCAGAAGAAGGAGTTTCTGCGATTTGCTCCCCACCAAACATTTCTGGAGCAATTACTTTATACCAAGTCTTTAATGTGAATTTATCAACAACTCTTCTACTTTCTTTATCTTTTCTTTTTCTTCCTCGGGCGGCTCTACTACTCAATTCTTTTTTCTCCTACTTGTTATCAAACAAACATTATATTCATAAGTTCTTTTCTATTTTGATATCTAAGATAGATACCAAGACATATTCGAGACAAAATCGTCTCTATTAAAACATTTTCCTTATTATTGAGAATATAAAATGTCCCACACTTTTGGTTAAGAACTATTCTCGTACATTTTTTATCGTCTTATATGACAAATCTATCTTTTCAAAATAATCTTCAAGTGTCCTCAATAAATCCAAAATAGATTTCTCAGATTTTACAGAAAGAACTACTTTGTTTCCTTCAATTTTAGATGTTGAAATAACTCCTTCTGGGGTCTCTTGGTTTTCCGGATAAGTTGAATTATTAATAGTTTCAGCAATGTGACTATTCTCAAAGA
>JAGMDP010000083.1 GCA_023128635.1 Candidatus Heimdallarchaeota archaeon
CATTTAAAGGACCGAGGTAGAATTGGCAATTATAGAGACGCCCAAAAAACAACTAATTAGAGATAAATCGTTTAAAAGCAAACAATCTTCTATTTTTTGCACGGACTGTGTTATAGACTGGTGCAAAATACGAAACAAGGTTAGTTATTGCTCTCAGAAATACAGAGGTACAGGATGCTACAGCTGCTCTGACACAAAGTGCTCAGTTAAGAAAATTGCTGGATCCTAAACATCTCTTTTTTTCTTATACTCCCTATTCACATTGCATTAAGCAACATATTGAACATGTCATTATCAATTGATTCTAGTTCATCTTTTATTGTGTATTGCTTTTCAATTAATTTCCTAAATTGTTGGAGTTTTTCTTTAGAACAATCCCCTTCCTTAATCATGGCAAAAGAATCATTTACTAAAAGCTCTAGACCATTTAAATCTGTGAATCTAAGTCGAACTATGTCACTAGCCTCTACATCTATTCCTACAATCTCGAAACCTGCATTTGTTAATTTCTCTGTAAGTGTAATTATTTTTTCTTTCATTTTGTCACCTCGTAATTATTGGATCAAAGTGTTAATCTTTAAAGTTCAATTTTCAATAATTTGTTTTCAAATGATAAAATTGATCAACCATAAATGAGTGGTCAATTTAACGTAAAATTTTGTTCTTTAAAAACCTCTACTATCAGTAAACTATGTTTGACTTTTAATCTTTTATGGAAAAATTCTCCGCATATAGTTATAATCATTTTTTAGTGAATTCTATCCCTTATTAAGCATATGTATTAAGAATTTAATTAACTAATTCTCAAAAATCAATGTCTTAATGACTACCGGCACTACTTGTTTACTGGCCATGGGTTCGCCTATGTCAATAAAATCTCCTTCTCTTAAGCCAAGTTCGTCGATAGATATGATATTCGTTTTCAATTCTGTTTCTCTTTTCATCACATTACCCACACTATTTCCGATATCATCATTGAAAACTAGAATCAAAGGCATCTCCTTCTTAACAATTGTAGGAACTGCTGTAACAATTCCTTTTGCAAAGGATTTGAGTCGTTCATAAGATAAGCCAATTGTTTTATGGAAAGACAAGGCAACTGGCGCTTCCCCTTCCTTCATATCAATTCTTTTGTAAGCCATATCAATTGCATGTTTGATTTCTTCTTCAGATGGGCTTTCTTGAGGGAGATAAGGCACCACAACAGGGATATTTCTTATTGGAAATTCATTATCATCAGTTACTAAGGTTGTTGCACCACTAACCTGTAAAGAATATTGACCTGCCCCAATAACTGTCGCACGAATTAATTCTAGAGGTTCATGTAATTTGAGTTTACTTTTCTGGCTTTGCTTCTTGATTTCTTTAGCAACTTCCTTCCCTATATCATCATAATATTCTTTGGTTTTACCATAAATGTATTCAGCGACTCCACCAGAAAAGGAAAAGAGATCTACTTTTCCATCAAAAGTCAATAAAGGAGTCATCATAATTTTCATTGTTACTTGAGAAATGTTGTCTTGCTTAGTTATGACCTCAATTAGAGCTTTTACTAATCCCTTTGCTATTTGTTCTTTATTTTCTTTTGAAATAGGTTTTCCAATTTCTACTATTATACCAAGATCGTTTGCAACAAGTTGTGCTGCAGGTTCTATTTTCTCAACAATGTAGTCGGAACCAGTAGTAACCAATAACCTTCCGCCAACATTTATACAAGCAGTATCTATGATATCTCCATCAGGAGAAATAACAGCAATATTTGAAGTTCCACCACCTGTATCAATATTCATAATGGTTTTTTTCAATTTCTTTGCTTGAGTTACAGCACCACTACCCATAGCTGCAATGACTGATTCAAAATTTGGTCCTGCTGTTGCTGCAACAAATTTGCCTGCCTCAGCAGCTAGTAAACTTACAATTTTTTCAGCATTCTTCTTTTTTGCAGTTTCCCCGGTTACAATAACTGCTCCAGTATCTATATCTGTTTTAGTAATTCCTGCACTAGTGAATTCCTTTTGAAATATCTTGGATAATTCATCGAAATCAATAGTTTCCTTATCGATAAGAGGAGTCAAGTAAATATTCCCGCGATAAAGGATTTTACGATTAACAATCTCAAATTTCTTTGAGGATCGACTCATTTGCTTAACAAGATGTAATTTTGAGAAAACCATGTGTGATGTTGTAGTGCCAACATCTATGCCTACAGAAGTAATAAACAGCTCTTGAACAGTCATAATCCGTTTAATTATTAAATCAATTTTTATCCTTTTCTAATAATATTGAATTTAAAAAAACTGTTTGCCGGGTCTAGG
This sequence comes from Candidatus Heimdallarchaeota archaeon, assembly GCA_023128635.1. The sequence goes on from JAGMDP010000083.1 coordinate 2,316, forward strand.
AGCTCATATTTCAAGATAATGAGTGCTTATTTCCCTAAGCCCATTTCTTTTACCATTTCTTTCTCGTTTTTATATCCTTGATTTTTAGCGATTCTTTCGAGAGTACTCTTAATCTTTTCTTGAACTTCAAGATCGGATTCTGTTTCTAAAGTCTCAAGAAGAACTTGTACACATTTCTTAGTTTTTGGGACGAGTTGTCCAACTGATAATGCTGCTGTTTTTCTCACACGGACACTTTCATCATCTTTTAAAACATCAAGTAATGTATTTGCTGCTTTTTTGTACTGCATGAATCCAAGAGATAAACATGACCAGTAACGCACAGTTTCATCTTCATCTTCATCCGTTAATAATTCAAGGAAAATTTCTGCTGCTCTTTTATCTCCTATTTCTCCTAATGCATAAGCTATTGCTCTACGACTTTCTACATTCTGACTCTTTTGCAAGAAACTTATCAGTGGTTCAACTGCAATTGGATCCTTTAATCTTCCCAATGCTGTTGCGGTTTTCACTGAAACACCAATTCCATTGTCATTTTCTAAAGCAAAAATTAAATCTGGAACTACACGTTTTTCTCCAATTAAACCTAAAGCTTCTGCTGCTTGGCCTCTAACCCAAGCTTCTTTGTCATCCTTTAGAATTTTCAATAATGGATCTATTGCTTTCGAATCCCCTATCATCCCTAGCGCCTGGGCTACATTTTCTCGAATCTCTCCATCCTTATTATCGAGCATTCGTAATAAATCATCTAGAGCCTGTGTTGCCTTTAGCATACCAAGGGCATTAGCTACTTCAATTACAATAGATGGATCTTTTGATGTTTTTAGTGCCTTTATTAGGGTAGGTATCGCAGTTGGGTCCCCTATATTACCTAAAGCTTTTGCTGAACTTTTCCTTAAGATTGTTAAATGATCTTTTAGCAAGATATCATGTAGCAACTTAATACTTTGAGTTGCTTTTCCTTTCCCAAGAACCTTAATTGCATCCCTTCGTATTTTCCAATCAGAATCATTTTTAGCTATCTCTAATAAAAATCCTTGAACAGCTTCTTTTTCTTTCTCTAATGAATCTAATAATTCAGTTTCTTTCTTATTTAGTAATAAAAGCCTAATCTCATCATTAGTAGTCAATTTTTCATCCCCATGAATTAGTAAGGAAATTATAATGTCTGTTAGTACATCGTTTCTCAAATGCTAATAATCGATTAATTTAACAAAATCTGTTAAATTCAACAACTTCACATAATTCTAAGCTATTTTTGAATTAACAATTAACTAACCCTTTTTCATCTTTTCTATTTCAAGGAGAAAAACAATGAAATGTTATAACAGAGCAATTCCTTAAAAATAGAAAATAAGTGTAAAACGCAAGGTGTAACTAATGGAAGTCTTAGTTTGTGGAAATTACGAAGGATCAAAGTTAGCAGCAGACTCGAAAGGAATCGCAATTGTAGTTGATGTTCTAAGAGCAAGTACCACTATTCCTGTGGCAATGGCTAAAGGCATTGAGATATTTTATGTGGCGAAAGAAGTCGAAGATGTCCGATTAACACAAACAGAATTAGACACACTAATTATTGGTGAAAGAGGGTGTGTAAAACTTTCAGGTTTTGATTTTGGTAATAGTCCAGTGGAAATGTCTACTCAAACAGAATTCAGAAAAAATATTTCCGCATTTACTTCCTCAACTGGCTCTAAAAGAGTGGTAGAAGCCATTGGCTCACAGATAACAATAATTGGTTCAATCATTAATGCAAAAGCTGTGGCGGAAAAAGTGATTGAACTTTCAAAACAATTATCTGAAGAATTGAAAGTTGTTATAATCCCAACGTTTACACATGGATCTCTTATTGAAAATGAAAATACCGAAGATCAAATAGGTTCTCTTTTAATTGCACGAGAGTTTTTAAGAGCAGGTGTTGAACTTTCAACAGAGCTTAAAGAAGAAATTTCTTTTCTAGAGCAAAAAATGAGTAAACAGTCACTTACTAAAATTCTTGAAGAAACAGAACATGGCAAGAAACTCATAAATTTAAAGTTTAAACATGACATTGAATTCTGCAGCCGACTAAATGAGTTCACTCAAATTCCAATATCAAGAAATGACGTTTTTGCATTATCAAATGGAAATAATGTTGTAAAATTAATTTTAGAGAAATAACGAAAATAAAGAAAAAAGGGATATTTTGCTATTTTAGCTTTGGATCCAAAGCATCCCTTAAAGCATCACCCAAAAGGTTGAAGCCTAACATCGTTATGAAGATCATTAAAGCAGGAAACGTCGGCATCCACCAATAGGTTAACAAGACATCTCTGTAAGCAGCAAGATCATCGCCCCAAGAAACTGCAGTAGGATCACCAAACCCAAAGAATGCAAGTCCAGTAATACTCATAATTGTGCCTGCAATGCCAAGACTTGTAATAATGATAATTGGGGATAAAGCATTTGGTAAGATATGTCTGAAAACTATCCGAGTATCCTTAGCACCTAAAGCACGTTCCGCTTCTACAAATTCACGAGCTTTAAGACTTAGGACAGTGCTTCTAACAATTAAACTAATACCACCCCATTGTATTAAACCTAAAATAGTTAGAACAATAATATAGTAAGCTCCTTCGAACTTGAAAAATCCAATGTCCCTGAAAAGTGATACAGCAAAAATGAATAATATAAAATCTGGCAAACCAATAATAACTTCATTTAATCTCTGAATAATGTCATCGAATAATCCACCATAGAATCCTGATATTGCCCCAACAATTGTACCAATTATAGTAGAGAAGACTTGTCCCACTACACCTAAAGTCAAAGAAAGTGGAGTGCCAAAAATCATTCTAGAAAAGATGTCATGACCTAAAGAATCAGTACCAAAAGGATATTGGGCATTGGGTGGAGTAATTTCATCACCTACGAGAATATGTTTTGGATGGGCAATTAATCGTAAGTACTTATCTGTCCCCGGAATCCATATCTCAATAAAATAATTGTGGAAATCCCAAGGATCACCAGTAGGATTATTCAGCCCAAGTAAAGCATCATATTGTAGTATAAGAAATGCAACAACACCAATGACTACTAGCGCAATAACTAAGCCAAAACCGAACATTCCGAGGGAATCCTTTCTCATTCTCCTATAAGTAATAGACCAAAGATTGGAACCTTCTACAAGCTTTAAGGTTTCGAGAATTTCTACTTCACGATCAGAATGTTTTGTTAGTGACTCTTGTTGTGATGACGATGCCATATAAACGAACCCGCTTTATCACCAATTTAATGTGCGGTAACATCCTAAACACTTTAACTCTTATCTAAAAGCATATCGCTTCGTATGAGTATATAAGTAGTAGATTATCTAGGGAGATTTTTTATGCTAAAAAAGAATAAAATAACTAGGTAAAGAAAAAATGTCAACATACTTCAAATTCTTCTTTGTAAAAGCAGTAGGAAATGGTTCATTATTTGTCGGACCAAAATATTCTGTCCTAGAAGACTCGAAAGAAAAAGAAGAATTAATGCTGCAAACACACAAGACATTAAAGGATGCAGCAATTGACGTATCCCGGGTAATGGAAGATGAGGATTATGGAGAGTTGAGATTTTATATCAATAATAAACTAGAAAAAGCCTTAGAAATACTACGTGAAATAGATGAAGAATTTTGAAAAGAAGAATTGGCGCCGGCAACAGGATTTGAACCTGTGGCCACTCGGTTAACAGCCGAGAGCTCTACCGCTGAGCTATGCCGGCATTTTATGCATTTTATCTCCCTTCAAACTTATTTTATATTCTTTTTGGTTGATATGTGAAAGGTAAAAATTTTCGATTTCAATGATTTTTTACTTCTTCCTCCTTAACTTTGTTTTACCGTTAAAATAGCAAATGCTTATTATTTTTTAAAAGCACTGTTTTGTAATTCACACTAATGTGAATTATTCCTATCTATTACTATCTGTATGGAGCTATAGAAAAACAATGGTTAAATTAGATAAGATTGGGTTCTTCTCAGCATTACTTGGAGGACTCTTTGGCGTAGTAGCTGGTATTTTGGGCTTCGTAGGCATTACTATCTTTACCCCTTGGTATCTTGGTGGTAACGGTTTACTTGGCTGGCTTATTGATCCAACTTTTACAAGTATTATTTGGCCAATAATATTCATTGCTTTATGTGGAATTGCTCTTATTATAGGTGCGACAAAATCATTCTTTGGTATTCTAGAATTTGATCTAATTATTTGGGGAATTATTCTAGTAATAATTGGCGCACTTGTTTGGGGCATCGCAGGTTGGTTAATTCTAATAGGTGGTATCCTAGTTATTGTAGGCAAATTCCTGGATTAATAATCTTTGAAATCAATTTTTTGATTTCTCTTTTTCCTTTTTTTTTCTAATTTCATCTTAGTGGTGCAAATCAAACAGAAAGTTTTTAGTAAAAATTAAATTACTAAATTAGAAACTATATTGATTGTTTCCCTTGGTGGATAATTAATGCCTGATAATGAACCTCTTGACGAAGATAGACAAAGTATCTCTCCCATTTCAGAGATAGTTGACTTATCTCGAGATGAACAAGAGGAGGATTTGTCAGATAGTGCCTTAGAAGAAATTCCTGAAAAAGAAAAGCTCTATGGCAGATCTGTTTTATCAAATTTCAGTTTTGGGATGGTTGACCCATTTCTAACCACAATTGCAGTTGATATGGGAATTTCTGGAAGCCAAATGGGTTGGTTGAGAGCAATCACGAATCTTCTTGGAAATTTTGTACAGCCAGTCTTTGGTTTCTTGTCTGACACAATACAGAGACGTACGATTTTCGTTGCCCTTTCAAATATTCTTTACTCAAGTGTTTGGATATTATTGTTGTTTGTTAATCAAATATGGATGATTATCTTAATGGCTGGGATAATCTCATTAGTTGTATCAATGGGGACTCCAGCTTGGACAGCTTTACTTGGGGAAGTAGTGCCTTCGAAAATAAGAGGGAAAATAATTGCTAAAGTTAATTGGTTTTCCCAGTTTTCATTTATTGCTTCAACGATTCTGGGTGGAATTATCCTAAATTATGTTATTGGAAATTTCTCTATAGGTTCTCGCACGATTGAACTTAATATGCTTTTAACTATCTCTATAGGATTACTTGCAGGTTTAATATCCGCGATAATCATCATAACTTTCAAAGAAAAGAAAGCACGTGATAGAGGAAAAAGACTTAACGCTTTACTCGATGAGAAAAATCAAAAATTATTGTTAAGATCAGATATGCAATTTGATGACGGTCCTTGTGTAATCCAAGAAGATCTCATTATTGATAAAGATCCTCAAAGTATAACAGCTTTTAGTCAAGAGATAATTTGTGTCTCTTCAGATGATCAAACCAAGAAATCTTTAACTTTGGATTCAACAAAAGATAAACTTCATACTCAAAAACCATTTTCTCAAAGAGTAACTATGATGTTAAAGGATAAAGATTTCATTAAATTTACAGTAATTTTTGGCATTCAATCGTTTTTCATGTCTTATTGTTGGCCTCTTTTCCCAATTAGACAACGAAGTGATATAGCAGCAAATTTCTTTGAAATAGCTATTTTCTCTGTTGTTATGAGTGTGGCTTTCCTACTAACAATTCGTTATGCGGGAAGGATTTCTGATTTAATAGGCAGGAAACCTCAAATGTTCTTTAATCGATTAATACTAATTACTATGCCACTTAGTTATATGTTCGCAAGTCAAGTTTGGCATATAATACTCATTCATGCAGTAATTTGTATACCCCTCGGATTGAATTCAGCTGTAATGCAAGCATATCTTATTGATGTTACACCAGAAGAAGATCGGAGTACGTATGTTGGTTTTTATAATATGTTTTTTGGACTTTTCCTTTTCTTAGGATCACTCGCTGGTGGTTACATGGCTGATTTCTTGATGGGAGAAATAACAAT
>JAGMDP010000084.1 GCA_023128635.1 Candidatus Heimdallarchaeota archaeon
GAGAAATTGCTTGAACAATTCCATCAACTAAATCTGGAGAGGAGTATCTGGGAGAGAAAAATACAAGGCAGAGTGCGGGGTTTTTATCAAAAGTTTGACTGATTGCTCGTTCAACTGCAAGTTTTCCAGCTCGAAAAGGAACGTTCGTTTTTGCAGAAAAAATTCCACATCTAATGCGATCCATATTAATCAAATATCTCCGATTGATGATTTAATTGACAGTACCTATTGTTCAAGTCTTCCTCATTAATAAAGACTTTTTTTAAGAAAAGGAGAAGATTAATTATTGACAAAGCTTTTTCACATTAATCATGAAAGTAATTCCTGTAATGGATCTATTAAATGGCGAAGTCGTTCAAGGAAAAGGTGGTCGCAGAAACGAGTATCAACCATTTAGTGATTCCATTATATCAAATGACCCAGCACTACTTAGCGTTACCAATGCATTTTATGAGAAGTTAACCTTAGATTGGTTTTACATTGCAGATTTAGATAGAATTCAATCCACAGATAAGACTGAGATAAATAAGGATAGTATCATTGAACTAGTAGAGACATCTAACTACAAAATCTCAATCGATGGTGGTTGTAAGCAACTAGAGGATATTGAAGAAATACTTAGTTGGGGTATTGACCAAGTTATTATTGGTACTGAAACACTGAGTTCCTTAAAGGTTTTAGAAAAGGCTGTGTCAGAATTTAATCCTCAAAAAATTATCTTGAGTGTCGATTTTAAAGGTGGCGAATTACTCGCAAATAGTGAAGAAATACGCAAAATAAAGCCTATTGAAATTGCTGATATTGCAGGAAGTTTAGGATTAAACGCAATTATTGTACTTGAGCTGCAAAAAGTGGGGAGTCAAACAGGACCACTAAATGATTCTTTAATAGAAATTGTGGAGAATGTCTCAACAATTCCTATAATCACAGGAGGAGGAGTTCGCAGTATACAAGACTTGATTGTCTTAAAAGAAAAAGGCATCAAAGGAGCACTAGTTGCAACCGCATTTCATAATGGAAATATAAAGAAGAAAGATTTAGAGGATCTTTAGTATTTATCCGTGGGATACTCGAGTGTTTCAGATGGTAATTCTAAAATTATCTTCTTTTCATCTATTATTGATCCAATTCTAAATAGCTTCTTTCCGTGTTTCTCACAAATTTCTTGAAGTGTTGCTTCCTCTGATTCCGGAGTAATAACACAAAAACCAACACCCATATTGAAAGTTTTATACATTTCTTTTATTGAAACGTTACCCATTTTCTGGATTAATTTGAAAATCGGAAGTGGTTCAGGAAGTGAATCTAGTTTAACTCCCACAGTTATTTTTGCTTGTCTCATTAATCGAGCTAATTTAAGGAAAGATCCACCAGTAATGTTTGCTAAGCCGTGAATTTCAGCTTTATTAATCATCTCAAGAATTTCTTGGACATAAATCAAAGTGGGTTTGATTAATTCTTCCCCAAGATGTAATCCATCAACAACGTCATTTACAGTATGTTTCTCCAATAAGACGCTTCTTGCTAATGAGTAACCATTTGAATGCAATCCGTTACTCTCAATACCATAAATAATATCTCCCGGTTTAATTTTATCACCAAGAATAAGTTTCTTTTTCTCTACCAAACCAATTGCTGTTCCAGCTAAATCAAATCCTTTACCATTATGACCGCGGATGATGTCAGGTAAAGTAGCTGTTTCTCCACCTATTACTGCAATTTTTGATTGGATTGCTCCTTCAACTAATCCTCTAGCTATTTGATTTGCCATAATAGAATCAGGTTGTTCTATAGCAAAATAATCCACAAAAACAAGAGGTTCCGCTCCAACACAGATCAAATCATTAACATTCATAGCAATACAATCAATGCCAACAGTATCGAATTTTTCAAGCATTTCCGCAATAAGAACCTTAGACCCAACACCATCAACTGTAACCACCAAGTATTTATCAGGTATGCCAATATCAACAATCCCACCATAGTGAGACATCGCTGGTAAAAATTTGGCATTTGGATTTAATTTGAAGGTCTTTGGAAGTAATTTCCAGATTTCTTCAATTACTTCTCCTTCTTCAACAATATCTACTCCTGACTTCTTGTAAGTGGCACCTTTTTCATCCAAATCCTTCACCTCAGGTTCTGTATCGACTTCAGAATCAGAACCGGTTGTAGCTTTTTTACTCAATACATTTACCTCATTAAATGAGCAATTTATGGCATTGAATGTCTATGTCAATTGGATTTTATTTTAAACTTAAGTCTTTCTAAGATTATTAATTGGAAAAAGTGAATAAATTATTTTCTCTTTTTTATAAATTGATGAATGGATTTGAACAGTAATTCCTTATCAGGTCCTACCGTAACTATGTGCTGAGAATCTGGAAGAAGCACTAATTCTTTGTCTTTTGCAGGAATTAATTTCTGAAGTATTTTGTAACCTTCAGGATCTACACGGTCATCTTTTTCACCCTGGATTATTAAAGTTGGAATCATAATTTTTGATAAAACTTTTCTTTGAGTGTAATTCGAGAGTTTCACTATCTCATGAACAGCACTCATTGGATATCTGAGATAACTAATGAGATTATTATCTTTGAAGAATTGCTCAGTTTCAGTACTCTTAGAGAAGTAAGGTTTTAGGTATTTTAAAAGTGGAAAAGTAAATGCAACTCGAGAAAGCATTTTTGGTTTGATTTTTAGAAAAGATGAGATCAAAACTAATCCCTTTAATTGTTTTTCAAAATCAACAGCTGCTTGAGCAGCAAGCAAAGCACCCATTGAGAACCCAATCACAAAATCAAAACCATTATTTTCTTTAAAAATTTCACTTATTGAATTTCGCCAGTCGGCAATCTTCTTCGTTTGTAAATCCTCTGGAGTAGTTCCATGACCAGGAAGTAAAATTGAGTATATATCACATTTCTTCTTGTGTAGATAATCTCCAATAGGTCTTACTTCAGTTGGTGTTGCAGTAAAACCATGAATAAGAAGAATTTTCGGACCTTTAGCTTTCAAACGAAAAGGTTCAGCACCAGGAATAATATCGATCTGCTTTTTCTCATTCATATAGTATCAAACCACAGGCTAATTTCTAAGTAATAGTTCTATTGAATATAAAAAAGATTATTGATAAAAATAATGAAGGAAGAACAAAAGCAATTCATTCTGTTTTCTCTTTAGATACACCAATTGCTTTGAAAGTTGGAGCGGTAATTGTTACTTTGTTGGTTCGTCCCCAGCGTTCACGAACGAGAACATTTCTTTGCTCAAGTTTGAAGAGTATTTGAGAAACCTTAGATTTTGAATAACCAGTTTTTTCACATATCCTTCTTTGTGTAGATACTCCATCATCTTGATTAATTGCTTTGATGACTTCTTGTTCTGTCTTAGTTAGTAAGGAAGTAACTAATTGACTTTCAGCCGGTTTGAATTTAAATCTGTAAACAAGGAATAAAGTAAGAGAACCTAAAAGTATACCACCTAGTAGGGTTAGGATGTAAAATAACGGTTTAAGATTTGAGCTATCTGGTACAACTGTTGTACTTGTAACAAATCTAATAAGAAAAACATCATTATCATTCATATCCTTATTTTCAAGTACCCAGTAAATTTTGACTATTCCATCCTCTTTCACAATTCTCAGAGGATTTGGATAAACAGGTTCGGGTGGGCTTTGATCTAGAAGATCACTTTCAGCAGGCAAACACACTTCAAGTTCAAATTGCTGAGTATTTCGAGGATGAATAACTTCGAAATCCAACCCATAATATTCAATTGGTTTTTGAACAAAATAGATTACAGAATCAATCCGATATTCGATGGAAAAAACATAGGTTTCATTTGGAAATAATGGATATCTCATTGAGACATTGATCAAACTCCCAGTTGTTATATTAATTAGCCACGCGAAACTTAATGATCCAATAGGATCATATGAAAAAACAGAGGAGATATTTTTCCTAATTTCAACAACAAAGAAATCAATTGGCAGAGTATCATTATTTGTAACTACATAATCAGATGTTACTTTAAGTGAATGATCATTATTTACTTTTATCTTCATGTGATGTGCTCGCAAAGTTTCATTCTCGAATGAATTAGGGATTAAAGTAGAAATAGTGTTACTTTGGTTAGCAAAATCATAATTTTCCATTACTTCTTTAGATGTCGCATTTTGTAGATTTATTGGATATAACAATATAAGTGAGGTTAAGAAGAAGATAACGTAGATTTTGATTTTGCGGATAGCCATGTTGTTAACCCACCTAGAGAATGATTACTCAATATTATAATGATATCGCTTTAGTCTGATTTCTATAGAATAATAAGGATGGGTGATTTTGGTTTTTCCCAAAATCACTTCCGAAGAAATTTTTTATTTTCGTTTTCTTACGATAGCCACTATAGCAGCTGTCGCAATTATCCCTCCAATTATTGAGAATAAGTAGAGGGGAACGCTAAACGCGTTTGGATAAATCCCTATTGATGGGTCATGTTTTAAGGTATATGAATCACCATAATTTGGATATGTTAACCAGAAGTGAATCATTCCTGATATTCCTGGACCTACACCTTGAGCGCTTTCGTCAATATATGCTTCTCCCACTTCAATTGTTGAGATCTTACTTACTCCATCATAAACATCAGCAAAAGTTGACCATTCATAAAAAGCGACTTTCTTATTTCCTTGTTCGTCACTTTCAAATTGCATAGTTCTTGTAGTATTACCATTTTCAGCGACAGTACCATTTCGTATACGAATTCTGTGTCTTTGCTGAGATTCCAAGACTTGGGATTTAATTGCTAATCCAGCAGCTCCTTCACTGAAAACCCAATCATTAACAACAATGTCAAATTTTGCTTCTGCCAGAGCGTCTATTATTTGATCTGTGCCTTCAAGTGGTTGATTAACTTCATAGACATTAATTATGAATTGTAATTCAGCGTCATTTGCTAAACCTGATAATGTTAATGTTACAGTTACTGAGGTTTCATCTTCTACGATTTCAGAAATCCAATCACTTGTAAGTAAATTGTAAGATATGCCACTTAGTTCTCCATAATTGTCTAGAGAATCATCAGCGCCAAAATACTCTTGTATTTTTGTAAATTGAACATTATACATTTCATCTGAAGTGCTTTGATTTCCATACCACCAAATAAAGTGTGGTTTACCATCAACTAATTTCAAAGTTATAAAATCAGTCGAGATTGTAATTGCATCTTGGCCTTCTTTAATTGAAATTTTATCACTTTTTGCAGATGCATAATTGGTAAAAGCAGGTAAGAAGAATAATGCTATCAGTGAAATGCCAATCATCAATTTTACTTTTGTTTTCATTTATTTAACCTCTTAATTTTTTCTAGTTTCTTTTTTTCACATAAACTCAAATTCTCAGTTGAGAAATTCAAACTCAATTTCCCGTGATCCGGGTAATTGTATACTAAAATATATATAGACTAAAGTTGATTTTAAACAATCTTTGACAATGGTTCATGTTAGGTTCAAAATGGGTTCAAAACACGATTAGTCATCGGAACTAGCTTCTTTTTTCGTAGTTGCATTGCTTTCTTCTAGAACGATATTGAAAAAAGAAGGATTAGTAATCGTGACTTTATTTGTTCTACCCCACCGTTCACGTTTTAAGACATTTTTCTCTTCAAGTTTCAGCAGAATTTGGGAAACTTTTGATTTAGAAAAACTTGTACGTTCGCAAATTCGACGCTGTATTGCCACTCCACCTTCATCATTTATAGCTTTTATGACTGCTTGTTCTGAATCAGATAATAATGAGCTGACAAGCTCAGATTTTTCAGGATGATATTTTCGTTTAATAATTAAGAAGAACACAAGCGTACTTATTGCTGCTCCCCCGAGGAAAGCAAGTATAATATAGATGTAAGAATACGATTTGGGGGTAGGAATCGAAAAGGTTACTCCTATTTCTTCAAACCTAATAGTATACAGATATTCATAATTGGGGAGAATAGTCATAGATGTCCATGAAATTTTCACAATATTTTCTTCTATGAAAACTCGTTCGGGTATAGGATAAGTAGGTCGTGGGGAAACACTTGTAATCAAACCATAGCCTAATGGAAGTGAAATTTCTAAATCAAACTTCTGAGTAATTAAATAGTGGAAAATAGCGTATTCAAGAGTATAAAATTCAGAAGGTTCTTCAACGAAGAAAGGCTGCAAGTCGGCTAGAAAGTAAGCAATAGTTATAACATACTTTTGACCCTCGAGTAATGGATACCTCATTGTTATATTAAGAACACTGGAATCCTCAAATATATTCCAAGAAAATTCTAGAGAGCCTATTGGATCAGAAACGAATGCATTGCTAATGGAATCATTAATTACATACTGAAAGTAGTCAATGGTTACGTTTTCACTATTCTCAATTACGAGTGTTGATGCTACATGTAGTGAAAAATCTAATTGTATCTTCACTTCCATGTTGTGATACATAATGTTATCACCATTGGAATTTAGTATTAGTTCTTTAGAATTAGCGGGAAAACTATTTACAAAAGATGGCAATTCAGGATAATTATTCTCAAAACAAATTGCTGGCAAGGAAACTTGAATTAAAATAAAAGTTGAAAGAATTACAAGACCAGTAATTTGTGATTTCTTCATCTATATCCCCAATTATAACAATAGGGTTTAACCCATTTTTAAACGCCTAATATCATAATTGATAACTTACTAAAAAGGATAGTGGAAATAAGTATAGAGAAGATAAAGGATTATTTCCAGGTTTTTTTCCTGAAAACAATCACAAGTACATTAACAATGAGAACAGAGCCAATTATTGGAATGATAGCATTCCTAACAGCATATGTGTATGACGGATCTTGTCGATATACCCCAAAGACACATACATGGTTTATTGTTAATGAATCATTGATTTTCGGATATGAAAACCAAGGATGAATCTTATCTTCTCCCGGAGGATCATTGGTTTCATTAAAGTATGAACTCCCAATTACGTTGGAATCATATAAGCTTGAATCATTATAGTAATTAGCACTTCCAACCCAATAAACAAGAGCTTTTTCTGAATCAGACCCTGAATCACTTAGTATTTGAAGTCCTTCTACGTTGTCATAAGGGATATACGTATAATTCACAATAGCAACAGAATTAATGTTCATGGATTCAAAAACCTCGGTTTTTAAAGCTAAACCCATAGCTCCAGGAGTAAATTTCCAATTTTTAATAATAATTGTAATTGCTGCTTCGGTATAAGGTTGCAAGAGTGCAGTTGTATTATCAATGGGTATTTCTAGTTCAGTGATATGAATAAGAAATTGAATTATAACATTATTTGCTAACCCTGAAAGTGTTAGATTGACTATAACATTGAATGGATTTTCAGTAATCTCATAGTCCCATTCATTCGCTAATAGATCATAACTTATCCCACCAAGTTCATCACAATTATTGAGATAGTCATCAGTCCCAAAATATTCTTGTATTTTTGTGAAACTCAATCGATATTTTTCATCTGATATGCTTGTATTATCGTACCACCAAGCAAAATCAGGTTTATAATCGAGAGCTTTTAAGGTCATCCTTTGGGATGAAACTGTAATCTCATTGAGCCCTGCATTAAATCCTAAAAACGCAGCTCCATCTACTTTAAGATAGGGATTAACTGCAAAGACAGTTAGTATGAGTAGTAACAATGTGATGCTTACAGGATTTCTTTTCTTAATTGACATATTTAATTATCGAACCTCAATATTATTTCTAATTATATATAAGTAACAAAATGATTTAAACAATCTCTTGCAACAGTTTAAGAATTGTGTACAGTCGAAAATTCAGAAGAAAATTATCTTACGAAATTAAGTGGAAAGAATTTAAATGAAAAACGATATTGTTGTCATATAAATTATGAGTTGATTTGATTGGAAAACAAGATAGCACATATTGAGATTCCATGTAAAGATGTTAAAATGGCAAAGGAATTCTTTGAAAGTGTTTTCAAATGGGAAATTCAATTTGATACTGGCTTTCCAGATTTTGCGTTCTTCAAAAGCGGAGAAGAAGGTGTTGGGGGAGCTTTCCAGAAATCAGATAAGATTGCTAAAGGAGAAATCAAATTATATTTATTAGTTGAAGATATTCCAAAAGTTCTTGAGAAGATTACAAAAAATGGTGGTAAAGTTATCCAAGAAAAAACTGAAATTGGAAATGACTTTGGTTTCTTTGCACTTTTTGAAGATAATAGTGGAAATATCCTTGGTATATGGTCTCAAAAATAATTGACAATTCAAGTGAAAAAAAATAATATAGAGAATTCTTGAACTACCAAGAATTTACTCTTTAATCTCTACATACAGGAAATCATCTTTCACAGATGTTTGGTAAATATGGGTATTCTTAGCTTTTTTAAACCAACCAGCAATTGTACCAGGAGGACTAAGTAATTCACCAGACTCCAAGCTGAAAACTGATCCATGTAATGGACACTTGATTGTTTTACCCTCAAGTTTTCCTTTAGCTAAATTTCCTTTGAGATGTGTGCATAATCTATCTATTGCAAAAAATTTTCCTTCAATCTTGAAAACAGCAATATCCTTATTTTCTATCTTAAAGGTTTTAACATCATTATCAAGAATCTCAGAAACAGAACATAATTTTAGTGTACTCATCAAGATCTTCTCTTTCAACGTAAGCCAATTTTTTACTTAATTTTGAATATCGGGTAGTAGATACTTTGTATCTGAGTTTAAAAATTTTATAGCAAAAGAGCTTGAAATATCAAACAAAAATTATCAAAAGACATAAGAATTAACTAAGACAAGTTTTTCATACTCAAGTATAACCCATTGGATGGTACTAAATGGCACAATATATGGATACACCCATAGATTATGGAGAAGATGAAATCAATGATTTCATTCCAAAGAACGCTAATGCTAAGTATCTCGAGATAAAGGGAGATTTTCCAGAAATTGTCAAGATTGAGGAAAAACTTTACGAGGTATTAGAAAAGCCAATTGACAGCCCACCTCTTAAAGAAGTAATTGAGAAGAATTACTCTAAAGGGAAAGCTGTAATCATCTTAGTAGATGATAACACAAGACCAAATATACATACTCGAATTTTATTACCAATTCTCTTTCCAAAAATCATTGAGTATGGAGTTGCAGCCGAGGACCTAAAAATACTAGTTGCCAGTGGCACTCATCGCCCACCAACTCCAGCAGAAGTTGAGAAAAAGATTTTGGGAACAGAAATCTGGAATAAATACAAAGATCACGTTGTAGCACATAACTGTGATGAAGGAGTAAAACATATTGGTACCTCAAGCAGAGGAACACCAATCTTACTTAATGAACTCGCTTTTGATTCATGTTTAATCATAGCTATGACAGATTCCGAATACCACTATTTTGCTGGTATAGCAGGAACTGTGAAACAATTCTTCCCAGGAATTGCAGGACGAGACACCATCAGCAGAAATCATCCTAAAGCATTCAGCTTAGAGACTGGTTTCAAAGCGGAATGTCGATTAGGAAATACCGAAGGAAACCCAGTTATCCAAGACATGAAGGAAATGGTTGAAACTGTAATGAAGAACAAAGCAATCTTTTGTATTGATGCTATTCTTCACGAAAAGAAAATTGTACAGTTAAACGCAGGAAATATTATTTCCCTTCATGATAGGGCGGGAGGATTACTAAAACCATTAAGAATTATTGATGTTGACAAACCTGCTGACTTAGTTATTGTAACTACCGGCGACCTTGGTTTGAACTTGTACCAAGCAGGAAAAGGAGTACATGCTGCTTGGAATGCTGCTAAGAAAGGTGGTAAAATCTTGCTTCTAGCAAGAGCGCAGGATGGCGTAGGCAATCAAGCCTATCTTGATACCATGATCGCAATAAAAGAAATGGATCTCGATACTGCTCTAACCTGGGTAGTTGAGAATAAATGCAGCGAAGAAACCTTTAGAATTGGCAACCAAAAACCAGTAGATTTGTTACGAATACTAAAAGATAACCAAATTGACATGATTACCGAAATGAATCACAAAGAACTAAAAGAGATCTTCAGAATAAATCCAGTAGAAGTCAAAGGAACAGTGCAAGAAACCTTACGAAACTACGTTAGTAGCTTTCTAGAAGCGAAAGCCGAAGGTACTATTTATATCATGGCAGATGCTGGTAATTTTGTCAAACCGAAAGAGAACTAATCTCTTTCACCATTTTTTCTTTTTCTTTTCATTTTTATATTTAACAATGTTATAAGCAACATTTTTAACTCATCGCAACTTGTGGAAACACAGCCACTCGAAGAATCTTAGGCGGTTTTAAAATTATGGCAAAATTTAACGCTGAAGTAATTATAGAGGGGAAGAAGAACGCGCGTGATCCTGAGGGAGAAACAATTATGCGTGACCTAATGATTAAACATGGTTATGACATGGTTTCTTCTGTTCGTAGCGGGAAAATTTTGAAAGTCACTTTAGAAGCCAAAAATGAGAAAGAAGCAGAAGACATCTGCTGGAATATGGTAAATGAGCTTCGGATATACAATCCGGTTGCTCATATTTGTACAATCAAGATAGTAAAATAAACTTGCTTTGTAAATAAGGTGGACACAGAATGCCAATGCGAGTAATAGTAGTTCAATTTTCTGGATCAACTTGTGATCGTGATCTAGTATACGCTATGAAAGATGTCATGGGATGGGAAGTGGATCTTATTTGGTACAAAAATGCCCAAAAGTATCTTGAAAGTTATGATGCGATTTTCTTACCAGGAGGATTCACTTATGGTGATCATCTCAGAGCAGGAATAATAGCGGCGTATACTCCTGTAATGGATAAAGTGAAAGAATTAGCAAAGGAAGGATTCCCCGTTTTCGGAATCTGTAATGGTTTCCAAATCCTTGTCGAATCAGGATTGCTCCCAGGAGCCCTAATTGGTAATGATACCTTACGATTCAGCTGTAAGTGGACAAATTTACGTGTTGAAACGACAAGAAGTGCTGCAACAAATGTAGCTAAGAAAGGAGATATCTGGAAAGTGCCAATTGCTCATGGAGAAGGCAGATACTTTCTCGATGAAAAAGGTCTCAAAGAACTAAATGAAAATGACCAAGTGGTTTGGCGTTATGTTTCTGATGATGGGAAAATAACAGCTAAAGGAAATCCCAATGGATCAATTGAAAGCATTGCAGGAATTTGTAATTTAGAAGGCAATGTTGTAGGTTTGATGCCTCATCCAGAGAGAGCTTCTGAAAGCATCTTAAGCCCATGGGGATCAGACCATGGAAAATTATACTTCCAATCACTTGAAAATTACTTTAGGAGAGGTTAAAATGACACAAGAAACTGTTGTACGAGATGAAATCAATCTTACTAAAGAAGAGAAAGAAGTTGTTTACAAAACGTTAAACAGAGAACCAACCATCCCAGAAGCAGCAATGTTGGAAGTTATGAATTCTGAGCATTGTAGCTACAAAAGTTCCAGACCTGTCTTACCAAAATTACCCACAGAAGGTCCCAGAGTTATCTGTGGACCAGGCGAAGATGCTGGTGTGGTAGATATCGGTGATGGGTTAGCGCTAGTTTTCAAATTAGAATCACACAATCATCCTTCCGCGCTCGATCCCTTCAATGGTGCTGCAACCGGTATTGGTGGAATAATTAGAGATATTCTGTGCATGGGTGCGCGTCCAATTGGGTTGTTGGATAGTTTTCGTCTTGGTAATTTATCAGATCCTCACACTAAATGGTTATTGAAGTGGGTTACCAAAGGTGTTGGAGATTACGGTAATTGTGTAGGAATTTCCAATGCTGGAGGAGATATAGAATTTGACCCTTCATTTCAAATTAATTGCTTAATTAATGTTGGTTGCTTTGGAGTAATGCGAAAAGATGAACTAGCATTGAGTATAGCAACAACCCCTGGGGATAAACTCATTCTTCTAGGTGGTTCCACAGGTAGAGATGGTATTGGTGGTGCTTCCTTTGCCTCGAAGAATATCACTGAAGACTCTGAAAGTGATAGAGGAGCAGTGCAAATTGGCGATCCTTATATGAAGAAATTGATTATAGAAGCAACTCTTGAGGCAATAAAAGCAGGTGTCGTTGAAGGTCTAAAAGATTTAGGAGCAGCAGGAGTTACATGCTCAATTTCTGAAACTGCAGATGCTGGTGGAACAGGAACAGAGATTCAACTTGAGAAAATTAGAATTCGAGAAGATGACATGGAACCTTGGGAAATACTTGTCAGTGAATCACAAGAACGAATGTTTTTCGTAGTGAAACCAGATAATGTCAAGAAAATCAGTAAAATCTTTGACAAGTATGAATTACATCATGAAATACTAGGTGAAGTAACTGATACAGGCAAATGTGTTGTAAAATATCGTGATCAAACTATAGTTGATCTACCAGCTCATCTATTAACAAAACCCCCTGCTGCGAACAGAAAAGCTACTTATCCTAAATACCTCAATAAATTGGACCGTAAATGGTTACCAAAAGAGCCCAAAGAAAATGAACTTGATGATATTTGTAGGAAAATTATGGCTAGTGATAATATCATTAGTAGAGAATGGGTTTACAGACAATACGATACAGAAGTGGGATTGCATTCTGTTGTTAAATCTGGACAAGCTGACGCTGGAGTATTCCGATTATCAGAATTTGATACCAAGAAAGGCATAGCAGTTACATTCGATGGTAACTCACAACAATGTTACATAGATCCATACAATGGAGGAGCTGGTATTATGATGGAAGCATGCAGCAATGTTGCAGCAGTCGGTGCTGAACCAATTGCTATGACAGATTGCCTTAATTTTGGAAATCCTGAACATCCACAAGTTTTCTGGACTTTCGAAAAAGTGGTAGAAGGTCTTGCTGATGCTGCAAAAGCTCTCAGTGTTCCTTGTGTAGGAGGTAATGTAAGCTTCTACAACCACGATGAAGTACGTGATGTAGCAGTTAAACCATCACCAGTAATTTTCGTTGCTGGTCTTTTAGATGATGTAGATAAAGCTGTGAATAACAGCTTCAAATCCCCAGAGGAATTCATAATCTTAATTGGTGACACTAATACTGAAATTGGTGGATCAGAGTATACGAAAGTCATCCACGCATCTAATAATGGGCAAGTCCCCAAAGTAGATTTTGCTAATGCAAAAAATGTGTTAAAGAAAATTGTGAAAACAGTAAATGAGGGATTAGTTACTTCTTCTCATGATATTTCAAAAGGTGGATTATTCGTCGCTTTAACTGAAATGGCAATGGCAGGAGATTTGGGTTTCAGAGTTGGACTCAAAAGAGTACCCGCAGACACACAGAGAAATGATATCAAACTTTTCTCAGAAACCTACGGACGATTCTTGATGACCGCGAAACAAGAAAACATGGACAAATTAATAGCGATTTTTGCAGAAGATGAAATCCCGGCTTCATTTATTGGTCAAGTAACAAAAGAAAAGAAACTTATTATAGAAAATGATGGAAATCAAGTGATAGTGGATTTATCCCTCGAAGAAATAAAGCAAGTTTGGAATACAAGAATGGAGGAAGAAATGGAGGGTAAAAAATAACCCTTAATTTTTTTCGCAATTTACTTTTGGATGTTAATCTAAAACCTTTAAAATAAGAGCTATCATAAATCGCAAGAGGACCGATATTTGTCAGTAAAAGATCATTGTGGCATTATAGGTATTCGAACTACTAAACGAATTCATGATATAGGTTTCTTATTATACCAAGGCATGTTAGCTTTGCAACATCGAGGACAATCAAGCGCTGGAATAACTGTTGTAAACAAGAAGAACATGAAAACAATTTCTGATATTGGTTTTGTAAAAGATATTTTCGATAAACATACTTTAGCATCCTTAAAAGGGAAATTTGGAATTGGACATGTTCGATACCCAACTGCTGGTACTGATTTATCTATTGGCATTCAACCTTTCATTCTTCAAACTAGACAATTAAAAATAGCAATTGCATTCAATGGTACTATAGCAAATTTTGAGGATGTCAGAGATTTTCTCATGGAACAAGGATACAGATTCAGCCATGACACAGATACCGAAGTAATTGGCAAATTATTGGACTACACACTCGAAGAGGAAAATGGTGACATTACTAAAGCTTGTAAAAAAATCATTAGTTATTTAGATGGAGCATATTCTATTCTAATCGCTACAAATAAAGGAGAAATTATTGCCTTTAGGGATCCTCTTGGTTTTAAACCACTTTGTTATGGAAAAACAAAGGAAGGAGATTTTGTCATCGCATCTGAGACTATCGGATTGAGCATTGTTGGTGCAAAATTCGAGGATGATGTAAAACCAGGTGAAATGTTAATCATTACTGAAAAGGGTATCAAGAAGAAGCGTTTGATCAAGGAAGAAAAAGCAGCTCATTGTATGTTTGAATGGGTATATTTTGCTAGACCAGATGCAGTATTGGATGGAATTTCTACATATGAAGCAAGAGAAAGAGTTGGAGTAGGACTAGGTAAATTATTCAAAGAAGGAGGATATGAAGCGGATATTGTTGTCCCAATCCCAGATTCCGGTAGAATTGCAGCTATTGGTTTTTCAAAAGAAACTG
>JAGMDP010000085.1 GCA_023128635.1 Candidatus Heimdallarchaeota archaeon
AATAGATATGTTGGCAGAACATTTATCATGCCACGTCAAACTGCACGAGAGGAAGCAGTAAAACTCAAACTAAATGTAATGTCAAATCTAGTTAAAGGAAAGAAAGTGGTTCTAGTAGATGATTCAATAGTAAGAGGAACAACCTCCAAAGGGATCATAAAGATGATTCGGAATGCAGGTGCTACTCATGTGTATTTTGCAGTGAGTTGTCCGAAACTCATAAATCCTTGTTTTATGGGAACTGACTTCCCAACTGAAAGGGAATTAATAGCCTGTGGACGAACAGATGAAGAAATCGGAGAAATCCTTGGTCTTGATGCTATTATTTACAACACAGTTCCATTACTTGTTGATGCAATTGGATTTGATAAGTGGCCTGAGAATAATAATTTGTGTTTAGCCTGTCTAACAGGCGAATACCCACTGAAATCAACACCCTCACAATTACTCTGTGAAAGAGAATCATAACCGATTTTTCACAGAAATCAGCAATCAATTTATTCAGCAAAATTCTTATTTCAAAAAATATTCATTTGAATCATATAATGGTGTAAGAAATGGCAAAAGATAGAGTATTGTTAGTGGGTCAAGGTGCAAGAGAACATGCTATAGCAAAAGCTTTGAAGAAAAGTGAAGTTGATTTATTTTCTTTTATGAAAGCAAAAAATCCAGGAATCGCTAAATTATCAACTAAGGTAAAAATAGCCAAGTTAGATGATTTCGATGCGCTTGGAGAATTCATTAAAGATATTCTACCAGATTTTGCAGTTATTGGACCTGAAAATCCTCTGGCTGATGGTATCGTGGATTTCTTGTTGGAAAAAGGAGTGAAATCAATCGGACCCACTAAATCTGCAGCGCGAATGGAATCCTCGAAAAGCTTTACTCGAGATTTGTTAACAAAATACAATATACCAGGGCAACCCGAATACAGAATCTTTGCTCCTGATACTGTATTGATAGAAATCTCAGAATACATAGCAAAAGTAGGAAATGTTGCTGTTAAGAGAGATGGTTTAGCAGGAGGAAAAGGAGTAAAATTGATGGGTGAACACTTACAAAATGTAGAAGAAGTATTGGATTTTTGCCAAGAGGTTTTTGCTGAAGGGGAAGCAATAGTTCTTGAAGAATTATTAGTTGGGGAAGAATTTTCTCTACAATGTTTTGTTTCAGGCGAAGATATTTCTCCATCACCAATAGCCCAGGATCACAAAAGAGCCTATGATGGGGATACAGGACCAAATACCGGAGGTATGGGTTCCTATAGTGCAGAAGATCATTTACTACCCTTTATATCAGCAGAAATTGTAGAAGAAGCTAAAGAGATTATTCGGCAAACTGCAAAAGCCATAAAACAAGAAACTGGAAGCGATTACATAGGAATTTTGTATGGTGGATTTATGCTCACAGCAAATGGATTAAGAATTCTCGAATACAATGCTCGTTTTGGTGACCCAGAAGCTATGAACATTTTACCTTTACTAAAAACACCATTACTTGATATATTCAAAGCAATGATTGAGAAAGAGCTCTCAAAAATCAAAGTGGAATTTGCAAAAAAAGCAACTGTTTGCAAATATCTTGTTCCCGAAGGATACCCTGTCTCGCCTAGAAAAGAAGAACCAATAGAAGTTGATGTTGAGAAAATAATAAATGAAGGGGCAGATCTATTCTATTCATCAGTAAGTGAAGTGGAACCAGGAAAAATAATAACTACAACATCTCGAGCAATAGCTATTGTAGGAATAGCCGATGAATTAGCTAAAGCAGAAGAAATCGCTGAAAAAGCAACATCCTACGTGAAAGGACCATTATTCCACAGGAAAGATGTTGGAACAAAAGAATTAGTACAAAAAAGAATTGATCATTTGAAAGAGTTGAATGTATTGTGATTACCTTTTTCGATCTTGAAGGACCACTTTGTCCAATTGATCATGCAGCAGATGTCATATCTTTAATTGGTAAGAAACTTGGGAAAGAACAGGATTTCTACAAATTATTTCAAATGATCAGTTTATATGACGATGAACTTTTCCTGGTGGACAAGAAAAAGGATTATTGGCCCGGTGATACGCTCAAACTCATAGCCCCTATTGTTGTTTCTTTTGCAGACGAAGAATTGTTGTTTAAGATATCTCGAGAAGCTGAACCAACCCCTGGAGCTATAGAACTTTTCCAATATCTGCAACAAAAAGAAATACCAACTTACATAATCTCTACAAGTTATACTCATCATGCGCACACCATTACTAAAAAACTGAATCACCCCATAGAAAACGTTAGATGCACCACTCTGGATTTCTCTTTAAAGCCAGATAATACCGATGCTCTTACACCTTTATTAGAAGATATTTTCCCAAGATATCTAGTAGATGGTATGACGGGAGTAAAGAAAGACCTAGACAAGTTCTTTTTCACAGATATCCCCAAATCAGATTTCGGAGCCGTTTTTGACTCAACTATCGTTTGTGGTGGTGGTCGTAAGAGGGAATCAGTAATAGAGATTTTGGAAGAACACGAGTTAGAAGCATCTGATTCCATTGCTATAGGTGATAGTATTACTGATATTCAAATGCTGGAATATGTTAGAGATAACGGCGGAACAGGTGTATCATTTAATGGAAACGAATTTTCACTGCGTCCATCAATGATTGCTTATTCGGGCAAGTCAATTTATCCGCTAACAGAATTAATCAAAGCGTTTCCGAAGACAAAAGAATTCGTTTCTAATTTTTCAAAAGAAGAAATGAGTAAAAACGAAGAATTTTTTGATGTGTCACTTGACGTAAATGAAGCGGAATTTCAAAGAATTTTACTTTTACAAAAGAAATATCGCAAATATCTAAGAGTGAAAGCAGCAGATTTGACTTAGAGAAACTTATGTTTGAGCAATATAAATGCTTAAATGCAATTTCAATTGTGCTTTAGATATTATAATTAAACGAATTTTGTGTGGTTAGTTAAATTGTCGATAATAGATAAGGATGATGAGGTCTTACTTGTAACTCAAGCAGATCCTACACCTGGTAGACAATTATTAACCAAAAGTGAAAGAAAGAAAAACATCTTCTTCTTTACAATTACTTCTTTTTTTGCTAGTTCTGCAACTAGTATACATTTTATCTTTTACAGTTTATACTTTTTAGAAATCAATGATTCCGAAAAGCTATTTGGGATTATTGGTACTATATCATCATTTGTAGCTATTGTTGGGTTAATATTAGCTGATTATTTGAATGGTATCTTAGGTTACAAGAGAGTTTTTATTATTGCTCAAGTCTTGATTGCTGTTTCGTTTGGATTCTTTATTTTTAGTCCAGCGAAAATATACATAGTTATTATTGCAGTTTTAATGTTAAGTTTGGCATTCTCACTTAACGAATCCCCTTA
>JAGMDP010000086.1 GCA_023128635.1 Candidatus Heimdallarchaeota archaeon
ACAAGTTGAAAATAAGTTTTGAAAGGCCTACTATGAAAACAAGGTATATCTATTTTCTGAAAGAACTAAAGGAATAGCTTGCTACGAAAAAAGAATTTTATGAAGCAATCATTACAAAACAATGATGCTTCATTCAGTTTTTGTTCTGATTATTTATTTTTTGCTTCCTGTTTCATGCGTGACTGGGCTATGAGTTCAAAACCCATTGCATTACACATTACAGGATTATCTGGTACGACAACTTCTTCAGGTGATTTAACGATATTCTCTTTCCACATCATTTCCTTCAATGTGTCACCAAAAACATACGCACCACCACCGGTTAGAATTACACGTTCGATCCATGCATCGGGTGGTAAAGTTCCGAGTAATCTGGAAGTTTCATCAATAATTATCTCTGAAATGCTTTGGGTATAATATTCCTTCACTTCTGAAACATCATATTGTTGTCCGCCAACCATGACAGCTTTGAGATTCTTTTCAATTGTCTTCATAAGATCAAATGGTCTGATGATTTTTCCTGTTTTCTCTTGTAGGGTTCTAGCCATTCTTGTAGTAAGAGTATCAACTGCTTCTTCTAAACTACCACTAGCTGTACGCATTAAGCGTCCTTGATAAACAGTTAAAATATCTGTAGAACCATGACCAATGTCAACAATAATAGCATCAACTGCACGGCTTTCTCCTGAGGTCTTCAAGATCTGATAATAAGAACCATAAGGTTCTGGAAGCACTAAGCATTTTTGAACATTAATGTTATAACTGTGAGTTTCACCTGTGGCATCATTTCTAACATTCAATTCCATTTCTTCAGAGAGTCCTTTTGATAAAGTTGACATCTCATCTTGTGAAGTTGCTACTGGAACACCTGTGGCAATTAGAATTTGTTCGCCGTCACCTTTAATGAATAATGACAAAGCTGCTTTTATTGCCATAACTGCATCCTTAATGCTTTTCATTTTCCCTTCAGAAGCGAGTGCGCGTTTAATTTCGCTCTGTAATCGAGCTAATTCTCCTACAAAAAATGTTTGCCCACCTTCTTCTAACACAAGATTATTTTCTAATGACTTGTCTAAAGTCATCCCGGTCCATCCTGGATTTGGGTCCCCAATAATTGATGGGATTCTTTTCAAATCGCTTCCATTGTTGGACGAGATCTTTATGGTACTTGTTCCAAGGTCTATTCCGACACTTCTTAAGACTTTTTTAGACACTGTATATACCTTCTGTTTTCCTAAAAATCAATAATAGATAGCACATAAAAACTTCTCGCTTTAAGTATTAGCTCGAGTTTTTACTTACCAATCTTATTTTTTATTACTGTTACTTAGGTTTCGTATGTTCTCATATAAAAAAATTATTTGTATCTACTAAGAATTTAGAAATTTACTATATTAAGGCATCAATTGCCGTATAAGAAATCTATTTATTGAAATTTCTACTGTGGTTTCCTTACTCCAAAAGTTATAACTCGTAACTTTTACACAACAAATTGAGTGAGAGAATATTGACAAAAGAACTCTTCGAACACATAGCAATCCTTTCTGCGTACATTGCAAAAGAAATTTCAGAAGAACAAGGTATTGGAAACTTTTGCAAAACCCCTTGTGATCTAGCAGTCATCTCTCATAATAAGCGATATGCGAAGAAAGAATTATTTGGAAAAATGCTCTTTCAATTAGCTGAATACGGTTATTTTGAACGAAGAGGTGGAGTTTTCGTTTTAGCTGATAAATGGAGACGAGTTTTGCCTGCAAAAGCCACTTCTCGAGATTATATTCGAGAACATGGTGCAAACCAACTTTATTTGTTCCAAGAGTATCTAGCCAAATATTTTCTTGAAATAATACGCAATGAAACTGAGAAGATAGATTTAGCAAAATTACTTTATTTTATTGATACTATTGATGGGTCTCGAAGTTTACATTCCCTTCGTTCTGAAGCAATATCACAACTAGAATTTAATGGTACTCCAAAGAAAATTCTTGATATCAACTTCGGATTGGGTTATAGTGCAATACAGCTGGCATCTGTTTTTCAAGACAGTGAAGTTTGTTCTTTACAACTAAATACTCTACTTAAAGAACCATACGAATATACGATTAAAAGTTATGAGAAAAGTAACTTAGAAAGCAGCATAGTGTATCCATCGGAAATGCTGAATAATATAATCAAAGATAAAGTTGATTTGATTTTCGGTTTTAATCCACTGGGTTTCTCAATGCCAAATTTAGAACGAGTTCTCAATATAGCAAGCCAAGTTTCGAAAGATGGAACTAAATTACTTCTCTATGTGCCTTATACGGATGAACCACGAAACACTCTCATTTCAGAATGGTTAGGATTGTGCATTGATGGAATAAATGAATATGCTAATTTTGATACCATTAGAGCAGCATTAACCAAATATAACTTTGAATTAACAAAGAAAAGCTTGAATTCAAGATATATTATTAGTTACTATTCAAAGACTTAGTAGTTTTTTCCACAGCTTCCACAACTTTAATTATTATTAGTCTTTTTTTTAAATTAACATTTGTTAAAACTAGGTTGACAGAAATGTCCAGTAAGGCTTTTCAGTACTTTGTTTTTCTCATGGATTTTGACGATGAAAAACAACAGGTTGATATGCTGCTTCTACCAGCAAAAGCAAAGGCATTACGCATGAAGCCTTTAGAACGGGCTAAGCTGCAATTCACAGTTGAAAGTGGAAGATTACGCCCATACAAATATGTTGTACTTAGCGCTACTGGTAGTGAATACAAACGTCCAGATGATATTACACAAGTTTTACGAAAAGCTAAAGGAATTATCATACCAAATGATGACCAGCCAAAAAATTACAAGTTATTTTTGGAATACTTTAAATCATTCAATATTAACGAACCAACTTTTAGAAGAATTTGTCGATTGTGTATGATTGATAAAAAAAATGTTACAATTCTAACTGAAGACAGGGAATTCTTAGTATCAGGAAGAAAAGCCTGTCAACAATGTGCTCGAGATGAATTAGATAAAGAAATAAATTCGAGGGAAATAAAACTCGCAACATCTGGGAAAAGACATTTCTATCGAATTTTGAATAAAATCAAAAATGTAGATAATGTCTTGGAAGCTTTTGAATATGATTTCAGACCAACAAGAAACCCAGAACTAACGTTATATGATACTATAGGAGATATAGATGATTTATCTGATTCAAAACCAATTGATAATTTACCAATACCTGGGAGAACGAAGCAGATACTGAAAAGCAACGGAATCAAAAAATTATTGCCGATTCAAGTTAAAGCTATTAATGCTGGTTTATTCCAAAATGAAGATTTTTTAGTTGTTGCTGGAACTAGCAGTGGGAAAACACTAATTGGAGAATTAGTTGGAATTACAAAAGCGTTAAAAGGACAAAAAATGATTTACTTAAGTCCACTTGTCGCCTTAACAAATCAGAAGTATGAAGATTTCAAGGCAAAGTATTCAAAAGAAGGATTAAGAACAGCAATACGTGTTGGGATGAGCAAGATAGATGTCGGGAATGAAGCACGATACATTATAGATACTGGGTATAGAAATGCAGACATTATTACTGCAACCTATGAAGCCTTTGACTTGTTATTAAGAAACAATAAAGCTGAGGATTTAGGAAACATTGGAACTGTTATCATTGATGAAATTCAAATGATTAGTAATGAATCAAGAGGACCAGAAATCGATGGTATAGTTGCTCGAGTCAAAGCATTATTTCCAAATGCTCAGATTCTCGGTTTATCAGCAACAATAGGTAATCCAGAAGAACTAGCAAGAGATCTTGGATTACAACCTCTCTTGCACGAAGAAAGACCTATTCCATTGGAACGACATGTTGTTATAGCAAAGGATCAAGACGAAAAAGAAATCTATTTGAGAGATTTAATACGGGCGGAATATAATAAAAAATCAACTTATGGTTATTTTGGACAAACAATTGTGTTTACAAATTCCAGAAAACATTGTTATGAATTAGCAATTAAACTGAGTAAAGGCGGTTTAAAATCTGTCGTTTATCATTCAGGGTTAACATTCCGTGAAAGAAAGAAGGCAGAATTTGGATTTGCAAATGGTAAATATGCTGCAATAATAACAACTGCTGCTCTAGGTGCAGGTGTAGATTTTCCAGCAAGTCAAGTCATATTTGAATCCCTCGCTATGGGGATTTTCTGGGTATCAGTAGCTGAATTTCATCAAATGGCTGGAAGAGCAGGGAGATTAGGGTATCATGATAGTGGCAAGGTTGTTCTTCTAGTTCAACCAAATAAGAAATACCACAGCGCGATGGAAAATACCGAGGAATCAATTGCTTTTGAGCTTCTCTCAGAAGAAATAGAACCAGTTGAACCTCTCATGGAAGGAGAAAATCAGTTAGAACAAGTTTTAGCATCGATTGTAGCAATGGGAGAGCCAACCCTCCAAGAAATGATAGATGTCTTTCAGAATTTCCTTGGTCCAGCAGACACTTTAAAGGAATCCCTTAGAGTGTTGAAAGAATTAGAAATGATTAACATTTACAAAGAAGGACCAAGGTCAACAAACTTAGGAAAAGCAACCTCAAGATCATTTTTAGCTCCAACAGAATCTGGGGAGATAAAAAAGAAGCTGCAACTTCTAAGTCCATTGGAAATTGCTATTGGTTTAGAACCTTTTACTTCTGTATATCTTAACTCTAAAATTCAAGCTGAAATTGAGAAAGCAATAAAAAGTCGCTATATTGGTTCGAATCTCTTTTCTGGTTCAGTTTTGGAATTTATGGAATCAGCTCTAGAAAAACGAAGCAATCTTCCAAAGTTAATTGTAGATTCAATGGGAAAATGGAATAAGGATATTTTTAATTGTAAATGCACAGAGAATCCTTGGTGTGGATGTGGAGAGCGTGCAATATCAAGAATCATTGTTGAATCAAGATTGGAAAATAAGAATCTATTAAAAATAACGACTGATCTTTCTGTTAACTACTTGCTTTATGCTTATCCCGGAGATATCTATAGATGGTTTGATACACTCATACATCATCTTCGTGCTGTTGCAAAACTAGCACTTGTTTTTGATGAAAGAAATACAATGAAACTCGCATTAAATACAATTAAAATGATAGAAAAGCCTTGGATTCTTAAGAGTATCAAACGAAAAAACAAAAAGAAGTCAGAATAATTACTCTTATAAGTTTAAGAAAGAAAAATTAATTAAGTTCTAATTTGCAGTCTGGATAAAATCAATTGAGTTAATTATTGAGGAATGATTAGGTTGGCAGTTTTAGAAGCCGGTGTTATGTTTAGTGGAATCCCTATAGTGAAGATAAATTACCATGATGATAAAGCAACTGATTCTTTATTAACTGCTGGTTTATTAGAAGCAATACAAGCATTTGCTGTCGAAATCTTCAATGATGAAACTGAAATCTTTAAAATGAAAAGATATAGTATCTTTCTTCACAAAAACACACTAAAAAACAATCAAGTAGTAACTGTTTATTCTATTTGTGATAGTGTTGATAGACCTGGAACAATAAAAGTCTTGATGCATTCAATTGCTAATGCTTTTCACGAAACATTTGACAATGTAAACCTGGGATGTCTAAATGAATACGAAGATTTCAAAGATATTATTACAAAGAAATTGGGTGATCTTATTTATCGTCCCGAAGATAGACTGAGAAAGGTATTTTTGTAATTTAATTTACACAATTAAAATATTATAATAGAGAAATCCATATTAGATGGGTTTTCATAGATTTTTATGATGAACATATAGAAAGAAAATTAAAGTAGATAAAATAGCGAAACGATTGAGGATGAAAAATGGAAAAAGAAACAAAACACTCACATATGGAAGGGAAACACGGATTACATCCAGTAGTTAAAATGAAACTTGCATCAATGGATGATTTAGTACGAATGGCTTTCTTTAGTGCTGTTAGAAATGCTGGATTAAACTTTCTATACTTTGAAGAAGATAAAAGTAAGAAGTGGTATATTGGATTCCTTACAGGTGTAGCTGGATATTTCAATTTAAGGGGGTTACCAATGTATTTCTTTCATATTTTAAACGAGAAACCAAAAAATTGCAAATTTATTAAATATAGCTCTATTGAGTCAGAGAAGTGGGGTTTTTGTGAATCAACTCTAGCATCTACAAAATGGAATTATTTACCTGTCATTCAATTAGATGGGAAACCAGCATTCTTCTAAATTTTTTTCTACTATAATATAACGATTAGAGGAAACAGTAAATGTCAAAGAAAGAATCATTAACCAGTATAGCAGTTATCGGTCACGTCGACCATGGTAAATCCACCTTAATGGGTCATTTTCTATATCAAATCGGTGCTGTAGATCCGCGAGTAATGAAAAAACATGAAACAGATGCAGATGGTTTAGGAATGTCCTCTTGGAAATGGGCATATATTTTGGATGCATTCCAAGAAGAAAAAGAAAAAGGCAAAACTATGGACATAGCTTTTCGACGTTTTGAAATTGATAATCGCGAATTTGTTCTAATTGATAATCCTGGTCACAGAGATTTTACAAAACACACCATAGCTGGATTAAGTACAGCAGATGCTTGTATCCTTGTTATTAGTGCCGGCAAAGGTGAAATTGAAGCAGGACTAGAACCTGGTGATGAACTAACTCCTTCCGGTCAAACTCTTGAACATACATTAATCGCTTCAGTTTTAGGAATCAAAGATGTCATCGTAGTCGTTAATAAAATGGATAATGCTAAATATTCTGAAGAAAGATTCAATGAATGCAAACAAATTCTAGTAGACTTTTTGAAGAAAATACAAAGCCCCTGGGTAAAAATGATGGATAAAATTCCCTTTATTCCAATTAGCGGATTAGAAGGAGACAATTTCTTAACTCTAAGTGAGAAAATTCCTTGGTATAAAGGTCCAACATTAAAAGAAGCAATTGCAAAAATTAGCGTTCCAGAGGATCTTTCAGACAAAGAATTTCGCTTAGTTGTCTATGATGCTTATCAAGAACCTGGTATTGGTCTTGTCGGATATGGACGTATTATAAGTGGTAAAATAAAAGTTAATGATCGAGTTGTAGTTGCACCCGGAATTCGAAAAGCTACTGTGAAGACTCTCTGGGATGAAGAAGAAGAGATTTCTACTGCAAGTTCTGGTATGGATATTAATTTCTTATTGAAAGGTGAAGCAGAGGAAGACTTGTTGAGAGGTGCTGTAATTGGTCTTGAGAAACAAATTCCGTCCTCAAAGCCAAGAATAAAAGTTCGTTTACTGTATCTTGGAGTTCAACCACTCGTTTTAGGAAATATTTTGATTCTACATGCTGGATCTAATCATGTTGAAGCTGAAATTGAATCAATTGAAAAAGTTCACTTGAAGAATAGTAAATATAAGAACACTCCCCGAGATATTGATGGAAAACCAATTATGATTTTCACAGAAGAAGTAGCAAGTGTAATACTACAAACCAAGAATCCAATTGTTGCTGAAAAACAAAGTGAGATCCCCAAATTAGGGAGAGTTATTCTTCGAAAGAAAGGTAGAGTAATCGCTGCTGCAGTTGTTGAAGACATTCTTGACTAGATATTTGTAGGTCAGAAAATATGCTAAAAAACAAGTCAGATTCTTCGAACGAGAAACTATCATTTATTGATTTACATTTGCATACCACAGCATCAGATGGAACATTTTCTCCAACTCAAGTTGTTAAAGTTGCTTTAGAATTAAAACTGAAAGCAATAGCTATAACAGATCATGACACTGTAGGAGGAATTCCAGAAGCTTTAGATGCAGCGGAAAACGAACCTATTGAAGTTATCCCTGGCATTGAATTTAGCACTGAATTAAATTCTGTTAGTATTCATGTTGTTGGTCTATATGTTGATTTTCAAAACAAGGAATTATTGGAGCTTACACATGAAATCCAAAATGCTCGAGAGAATAGAGCAAAGAAAATAATAGAAAAAGTCAATGCTCTGAAAGCTGGTCCGGAAATAACTTTTCACGAGGTTTTGGAATTGTCTGATGGATTAATTGGAAGACCACATATTGGTGAAGTTATGATTAGGAATGGTTATGCGAAAACTATGAATGAAGTTTTCGAGAAATTTCTGAAACGAGGTGGACCATGCTATGTTCAACGATTCAAACTATCACCAAAAGAAGCCTTTGAGTTTCTAAAAAGAATTGGGGCTATTCCAATTCTCGCTCATCCTGGTTATATCTCACGTGAGATTGATTTAGATTTATTTATTGCTGAACAAAAACAATATGGCTTAATGGGTTTAGAGGTGTACTATCCTTCACATAGTGAAGAACAAATTAAGCTCTACAAAGAACTAGCAAAAAAATACGATCTTTTAGAAAGCGGAGGAACGGATTGTCATGGCAAGCTAAATGAAGGACCATTCATTGGGAGATTGAACATACCGTACTCCTTATTGATAAAGATAAAAGAACGATTAAATAAAGAATAATTAGATCACTTTCTTTCTAACAACAACCAGAATTTCCTCGCCGGAATCAATTAAACCAGTATCACTAGATATTCTTTTTTCAATTTCTAACAAATTATTCCAAGCGACTTCGTTTTCGCGGAGTTTCGACATTATTTTGGAATCTTTTAAGTTAAGACTATTTACTGAAAACAATTCGAGAATTTCACAATCAAATTTCTCTAAGAATCCTGAGAGTTCTTTACTTGTAAATGCATAATAAGCTGGTTCACCAGGAAATTCTTCAAATTGTTTATAATGTGTATCGAGCATCTCCCAAATACCTGACTTTGTTGTCGAGACAAGTTTTTCAAATTTTTTCTCTCTAATTAGAGAGCGAAGGAATGCAATTTTATTTTTTACAGTAAATAATATGGGAGCTCCGAATTTGGTAACACGAACTATTTCACTGAAGAATTTGCTTCGTTTTTCACAAGTATAAGATAAGGTACTGAAGAGACTCATTGTCATATCAAAGGAATTGTTTTGGAAATGACTTAGATTATCAAC
The DNA here is from genome assembly GCA_023128635.1 of Candidatus Heimdallarchaeota archaeon. Next base: position 9,010 of record JAGMDP010000086.1, read on the forward strand.
ATCATCAACAATCGCAAATTGATCTATTTGAGAGTTTAGTCCTAGCTTTTCAAATTTCTCTCGAGTAGTTTTAATTTGTTCTTCAGAGATATCTGCAATGACCAATCGTCTTTTAGCATGAGCAATTTTTTCCGAGAAAATCCCTGGATCCAAACTAATGTCTAGAATCAAACTGTCTTCTGGTGGGAGGTATTTCTGTATGCAGTTTGAGATTATTTCATAATTAAATGAACCAGGAGTGCTTCTATAATAATTTGTAAACCAGTCGAGATTATTTCTTTTATCAATAAAATGCTTCAGAAATTCTTTATTAAAGGCCATTTTGTGTCCCCCAGAAAATATTATTAAACACTATGTCATTTAACTTAAAATTAGTTTGCTCTTTTACTGCAAAAAAATGAGGATATTAAATTGTCAGAGAAAAAAAGTCCATCAAAGAAAGACAAAAAATCAGTTCGAAAAAGACCCACTGTTGACGAATATTTCTCAGCAATGGCTGAACTAGTATCAACCAGATCTACTTGTATACGACGACAAATTGGTGCAGTGATCGTTCAAAATAATCATGTTATATCTACCGGCTATAATGGTGCACCTAAAGATATGCCTCATTGCATTGAAATTGGTTGTTTAAGAGATGAACTTGGGATTCCGAGCGGTAAACAACACGAAATTTGTAGAGGAGTCCATAGCGAACAAAACGCAATAATTCAATGTGCAATACACGGAGAATCTACGAAAAATGGTACCATTTATGTGACTGGTTTTCCATGCAAAATTTGTGCGAAAATGATTATTAATTCGATGATAAAACGAGTGGTTCTCTCTGGACATTATTCGGATACCGAAGGAATAGACTTGTTGAAGCAAGCAGGTGTTGAAGTGGTTAACATGGAAAAATCTGCGAAAATTATCCTCGATGAGGTAATTGCATTAAAAGCTTCTTGGCAAAGAACTGATTAATCTTAACCATTAAGTTGGTAATGTTCCCACAAGTTCTAAATGACTTTTAGAACGAATAAAAATGACCGCAATACTATGTTCTAGTAAACGCTTTTTCAATTCATTGTCATTTGTAACAATCACACACTGAGATTTATTTTCAATAGCATATTGTACAATCTTCTCATCAATGGTTATGTCATCAGGAAGATCAAATTCAACTATTTGTAAAGACTCAAGAAATTTCTTAGCAAAAAGGATCTTGCGTGACATTTTAGGTTTTTCAGCTAAATACTCTAACTCTCTTAAGCAGGCTGAAAGATATACTATTTCATGTTTCTGAGGTACAATTCTTTCAATCTCCCTAGTTACATTAAATCTCCCTTCAGAAGTTAATAAGAGAATATTTGTATCTAGCACAACATAAAGAGTCAGAATATTACCCCCCATAATAAAAATCACTCATTGAGTGATACCAAAACCAATGAGTCTAAAACGATTAGCAATGCGTCTTGAAACCGCTACTCGAGTATTCTTCTCAGCAGAAACAGGTCTTGCAAGTTTTACTACAACTATATTACCTTTTCCGATACTGGTAATGACTCCTAAAGTAATAGCAGTCCAAACGTTGAGCATAAGTTGTTCTCCTACTGCCAAACTCTTAACTTTAGTTCTTTCCTCCAAACCAACAACAAAATCCATTAAACGAACTTTTAAACTTAATTCGTCTAACACCGGTGGAAGTTTATCGGGATTACCAATTATATTTCCAACTAAATTATCAGAACGAGTGTAAGCAGGATCAATTTCTGTTCGTATACTCATTAATCCTCCTGGTTTCGCTTCCTTAACTTTACCAAGAGTTCCTGCATGAATACTTGTGATTTTAGTTTTCACAGGAATGTATTGTTTGTTAATTCTGGTTCCAGGGACGATTTCGATGTCATCCCCTTCTTTCAAAACACCTTGGATAATAGATCCACCAAGTACTCCACCTAAGAGATCTTTTGGAGCAGTTCCCGGTTTATTGACTTCAAACGATCGAGCAACAAACATTCGAGGTTCAACTTTTTCATCTCTTTTTGGAGTTTTGATAACATCTTCAATTGTTTTAACTAAAATATCCAAGTTCGCACCATGAACAGCGCTCATTGGAATAATTGGTGCTCCTTCTGCAACCGTTCCTTTTACGAATGCTTTGATATCAGCATAGCTCTTCTTAGCTTCTTCTTCTGTAACAAGTTCCACTTTATTTTGAACGATAATAATATTGGTAATTCCAACTGCATCCATCGCAGCAAGATGCTCTCGAGTTTGAGCTTGTGGACATTTTTCATTAGCGGCAATGACCAGAATTGCTCCATCAAAGATTGCAGCACCTGTCAATAAGGTTGCCATTAAAACTTCGTGTCCGGGGGCATCAACAAAAGAAATCCTGCGTTTTACTTTGGTTTCAGCTTTACATTTTGGACAAATAGCTTCAGTTGTCCATCTGTTGTCTTCAGGACATTTAGAACAATATCGGATATCTGTATCAGCATATCCTAATCGAATAGTAATTCCTCGTTTTAACTCTTCAGAATGAGTGTCAGGAAAAGTTCCTGTTAAGGCTTTTACGAGAGTTGATTTTCCATGGTCAACATGGCCAATGGTTCCGATATTGACTTCTGCTTGTCTTCCTGTAGAATAGGCATCTGGGTCTATTTCCACTTCATCTTTTGAGGTTTTAGTTTTAGCGACTTTTGCTTTCTTGGCCTTGGTTTCTTTCTTAGCCTTTGGTTTGGTTTCTTCCTT
>JAGMDP010000087.1 GCA_023128635.1 Candidatus Heimdallarchaeota archaeon
CCTTGGTCTCTGGTTTAGTTTCTTCAACCTCTTTGACACTACTTTCGGGAGCAGTTTTTTCGCTCTCACTAACAGTAGTTTCTGTTTTTGACTCTTCTTTTGGTTCGGAAGTGGTTTCTTTACTCAAAACGATTCTATTCTCCAGTAATTATTATCCTGTGGTAATTAATTCATCTATCTTCTTCTTACCCATTTCAATAATTCTAATATTGACTTGATAGATGTCATCACTAATAGTATTTCCCCTTACTAATTTTCGCTTTCTGAGTCCATGTTCTTTAATTCTAAAACCTTGACCGCCAGTGGCAAGAATCCTTTTACGGATAGGACCTTCAAGATTGCTTTTCATAGGAAAACCATCTTTGTCACTTCCACCAGTTATTTTGAAAATGTAGCCTGGGAAACCAAGTGGCCCACCCTCAATTTCTTCACTAATTTTTTTACCAACTAGTGTAGAAGCTTTTGCTCCTTCGATTACAGTTTTGAAGCTTTTACCAGATTTAGGGTCGCCAATGTTTAATTGAAATTTTGCCAATTATATTTGCTCCTTGTTCTTTGCTAGAGTGATATGTTCAGTCACATCTCTCTAACATAACGATTGCGATTGAAAAGGATTTATATTTTTATTGATGGTTCTTCTTCATGTTTTTCTATAAAAAAATTTCGCTTTTTTGAGATTAATTCAAAACATTGTCTTTAGCTAAAATTTTATCGACGATTTCCATGTGTTTGGTATCTTTGTTTACAATTTGTTCAATTTCGGAATAGTATTTTTCCAGCATTGTTGGCATTGCTTTTTGATGAAATAATGTCTCAATAGCTTGTATTCGATCTCTAAGAACTGCTGCCCCCTCGAAATTTTCCTTTTCAGTTTCTTCTTTCATTAATTTCGTAAGTTTTCGTATGACACCAGTCCCTTTATTTTCCAATTCTTTGATGAACTCATTAGTTAAAATAAGATATTTTTCCAAATCAAAAACACCATTTTTACAAGGTGCAAGACAATACTGCAATTTTTCCTTCAAACAAGAAGGATAAGATTTGTTGTTAAGCTTTATTGGATTCTCGTGGTTACAAATAGGAATTACTCTTAAGAAACCATCAATCGCTAAATCAATTGGTGATCCAACATTAAATGGGCCATAAATGAAACTCTCAGGCAACAAGATTTGATAACTGGTAAGAACTCTAGGGACATCTTCACCAAGAGTAATCTCAATAAAAGGATACTTCCAGTGACTTCTATTGATGGAAGGACGAAAAGCTGAGATCAAGCATCCCTCCAAAGTAAATGCTTCTTCATCACTCTCAGTAACAATGTATTTGACTTGCTTGGTTGTGTTAATAATTTTGTTTTTCTTTTTTCTTTCCTTATTGTAAACCATAGAAGGAAAACTGTCTAAGTGCTTCTGAGTATAATCCCAAGTAAACTTCGGAATGGGTGGTCGTCCTCTTCTATCATGAGTAACTTTTTTGAAAATCTTGTCAGTTCCCTTTCTAAAATGATCGGAAATGCGTTTCTTTAAATTAATGGATTTTCCAATGTAGATTATCTCACCATTACCACCAAAGAAAAAGTAAACTCCTGGTTTTTCTGGTAGACTATCCACTAGGTCTTGCATAAGCCTAAACACCATACGCGTTAGTAATTGGTAGATTTTACAAAATAAAAAGATAGTTAGTACTGAA